>DGTB01000166.1 GCA_002394185.1 Bacteroidales bacterium UBA4347
TCTTTCTTCTACCAATGGTGTTGATAACTTCTGCCATATCTTATTTTCTTATCTTACTTCGTTAATATTAATGGCTTTGGGGTTCTGACCCTGGTGGGGATGCTCGCTGCCGGCATACACATAGAGGTTGCGGTAGAGGGCATCGCCGAGGCGGTTCTTCGGAAGCATGCCGCGGATGGCGTGCTCGAGGATGCGCTCGGGGTGGGTGGCGCGCACCTTGGCAGGGGTGGTCTCGCGCTGGCCGCCGGGATAACCGGTGTAGCGCTGATAAATCTTGTCAGTCTCCTTCTTGCCGCTGAAGACAACCTTCTCGGCGTTGATGATGATGACATTGTCGCCGCAGTCCACATGAGGGGTGAAGCTGGGCTTGGTCTTGCCGCGCAGGATGTTGGCAACGCGGGTGGCCAGACGTCCGACGGTCTGTCCTTCGGCATCAACCAGGACCCATTCCTTCTGGACGGTCTGCTTGTTGGCTGATACGGTTTTGTAGCTTAACGTACTCATTTTTTTATTTTTTCCCTTTTTTTGTTCGCTCCCTTCCGGAAGCGTTCAACGATGATGTTTTTTTTCCTCTTTTTTGTTAATATCTCCTCCGATTGAAGCCTGTTTTGGAACGCCGACGGATATGCGCACAAAACATCTACCAACCTGAAAAAGAGCACACTGAACGGGTATACAGGGCACATCTTTCCCATTTTTGGAGACTGCAAAGTTACGAACATTTTTTCAACTGACCAAATTTTTTTTATTCAAACACGCGCAATAAGAGAAGTTTTTCTACGTTATAACCATACAATATACATATATACAATTCTATTTATGACCGTCATTACCATCATATCAGCCATCCTCATTGCCGGCCTGCTGGCAACAATGCTCATCAGCTATCGCACCAACAACCGCCTACGCAACGAAAAACACGACCTTGAAGCCCGCCTCTCGACAGAGGAAGCACGATGGCAGACCGAAACGAAGAATCTATCGCAGCGCCTCGACGAAACACGACAGGAGCACCAAAGACGCATCGCAGACCTCACCCGCGACTATACCGCACGCCTCGACAGACAGAAAGAAGAATCCGAAAAGACCATCCAGTCTGCGAAAACCGACGCCGAACGCACCCTTCAGATGACCAAGGATGACGACGCCAAAGCCCTCGCCAACTACAAGGAGGAGGCCCGTCGCCGACACGAGCAAGTGCTCGACGAGACCCGTCAGGCCTACCAAAAACTCATCGATGAGCAGGAACGCCGACACCAAGCCGACACCCGTGCCCTCGAGGAACGTTTCCAGAGCACCGTAAAAATGGTCAAGGAACAGGTACTCAACACCTCCGACGAGATGCTCAAACGTCGCCAGGAGGAATTCTCCTCCTCCTCCACCCGCAACATCGATTCCATCGTCAAACCGCTCAAGGAGACCATCGACAAAATGAAAGAAGAGATGGCCAAGAACTCCACCGTCCAGACCAATATGAGCGCCGAAATCAAGACCAACATGGAGCACATCATCCGCCAGAGCATCGCCGCCCAGCGAAGTGCCGAAGAGCTCACACGCGCCTTCAAACACGAAAGCAAAACCCAAGGCGACTGGGGCGAGGTAATCCTGAGCAACCTGCTCCAAAAGCAGGGCTTCTCAGAAGGCAAAGACTTCGAGGTTCAAACCGTCATGCGCGACGCCGACGGCCAGACCATCCGTCCTTCCGACGCCGAGAACCTCCGACCCGACGTTCTCCTCCATCTCGACGACAAGCGCGACGTCATCATCGACTCCAAAGTCTCCATGACAGCCTTCATCAACTTCGCCAACGCCGACGATGAAAACATCCGTCGACAGTATCTCCGAGACCATATCCGCAGCATCAAGGACCATGTCGACGAGCTTTCGGCCAAGAACTACACCCAGTATCAGGTCAACCCCCACCTCGACTTCGTCATCATGTTCGTCCCCCAGCCACCCGCCCTCTGGGCGGCCACCGCCGAAGAGCCTGCACTTTGGCAGGACGCCATGCAGAAAAAAGTCTTCATCGCCGACGAACAGACCCTCTACGCCGCCCTCCGCATCATCCGTATCACTTGGACCCACATCGACCAAGAGCAGAATCACCAAAAACTCTACGCCCTCGCCCAGGAAATGATCGACCGCACCGGCAACTTCCTCAAAGAATACGACATCATAGGCAAACACCTCCGCGACGCCCTCGACATCTTCGAGCTCAGCCGCAAAAAACTTCTCCCCGGCGGCCGCAGCATCGGCACCACCGCAAGCCAGATTCTCGCCTTGGGCATCGACAACGTCCACACCAGCAAATCCCGCAAAGGCACCGCCATCATCCCCACCGACTATGTCGACGCCTCCCTCAACCTCCAACCCCCAACCCCCGACGAACCTGACCCCGAACCTGACCCACAGTCCGAGGAAGAAACGGACTAAAAAAAACGATACTTTTTCTGCGCATATTTGAAAAAATATGTATATTTGCATCTTGGAAAAACCATTGAAGCAACATCCATACAAAACACAACAAACACCATATCAATAATTTAATATTTTAAAATATGCGCGTAATCATTACAAAAGACTATGACGAGATGTCTGTCTGGGCCGCTAACTATGTGGCAAAAAAAATCATCGATTTTCATCCCACGGCGGAGCATCCTTTTGTCCTCGGATGCCCCACCGGTAGTTCCCCCCTCGGACTCTACCAGCATCTGGTGAAACTCAACAAGTGCGGAGTGTTGAGTTTCCAGAACGTGGTAACCTTCAACATGGACGAGTATGTAGGTCTTGACGTCAACCACCCCGAGAGCTACCACTCCTTCATGTGGAACAACTTCTTCAACCACATCGACATCAAGCCCGAGAACGTCCACATCCTCGACGGCAACGCCCCCAACCTCAAGGCGGAGTGCGAACACTACGAGGAGATGATTGCCGCCGCCGGCGGAGTGGAGCTCTTCATGGGCGGTGTGGGACCCGACGGCCACATCGCCTTCAACGAGCCCGGCTCCTCCCTGGCCAGCCGCACACGCATCAAGACCCTCACCACCAATACCATCCAGGCCAACTGCCGCTTCTTCGACAACGACGAGAGCAAAGTGCCCAAACAGGCCCTCACCGTCGGCGTAGGCACCGTCATGGACGCCCGCGAGGTCCTCATCCTCTGCAACGGCCCCAAGAAAGCCCGCGCCCTGCACCACATGATCGAGACCGGTGTCAACCACATGTGGACCTCCTCCATGCTCCAGATGCACCCCCACGCCGTGGTAGTCTGCGACGAGGAAGCCTCCGTAGAACTCAAAATGAGCACCTACGACTACTTCAAAGACAAGCAGCGCATCGAAGGCAGCATCGAAGAATTTGTCAACCTTTACAAGTAAACATCCCCTATGAGCAACCCATCCTACCGCCCCCTGACCCCTGCCGAGATTGAACAACTTGAGCGCCAGGGCAACTGCGCCGAGGACTGGAGCGCCCTGCGTGTGGCAGAACCCTTCTGCCCCGACTACATCAGAAACAGCACCTTCATGGGTGCTGTCTCTCTTGGCAGCATCGAGAGCCGCCGTCGCACCGACGGCGCCCTCGCACTGCCCGAAGGCATCTATGGCTCCACCCTCGCCGACACCGCCCTCGGCAACCACCCCACAGTCCACAACGTCCACATGCTCAGCGGCTACACCATAGGCGACAACGCGCTCCTCTTCAACATCGACGAGATGACCGCCGCCCCCGACGACCCCTCGTGGCTCGAACCCATGAACGAGAACGGCGGCCGCCGCATACTGCCCTTCAGCGGCATGACCATCGGCGACGCCTATTTATGGGCCCGCTACCGCGGTCGCAAAACCTTGATGGAGAGACTGGAGCAATACACCCGCCGGCTCCTCGCCACCCCCGAAGGCCGCTACGGCCAACTCGGCGACAACTGCGTGGTGAAGAACACCAAAAGCCTGCACAACCTCGTCGTCCGCTCCACGGCCGACGACCCCTCGCGCATCGACAGCTGCATAGTCCTGCGCGACGGCGTGGTGGGCTACGGATGCACCCTGGAATACGGCGTCATCGCCGAGCGTTTCCTCCTGGGCGAACACGTGCACCTCGAGTTCGGGCTCCGCCTCAACGACACCGTCGTCGGCGACAACTCCACCCTGGCACGCTGCGAAGTGGGCAACAGCATCATCTTCCCCGCCCACGAACAGCACCACAACAACTCCTTCCTCATCGCCGGCCTCATCATGGGCCAAAGCAACATCGCCGCCGGCGGCACCATCGGCTCCAACCACAACAGCCGCACCGCCGACAACGAGCTGGCCGCCGGACGCGGCTTCTGGCCCGGCCTCTGCTGCTCCTTCAAGCACAGCAGCCGCTTCGCCTCCTACTGCCTCCTGGCCAAAGCCGACTACCCGTCGGAGCTCGACATCACACTGCCCTTCGCCCTGGTGAACAACAACCTCGCCAAGGACCAGCTGGAAGTCATGCCCGCCTACTGGTGGATGTACAACATGTACGCCATGAACCGCAACAGCAAGAAGTTCGCCAAGCGCGACAAACGCAAGTTCAAGGCCCAGAACATCGAGTTCGACAACCTCGCCCCCGACACCGCCGAGGAGATGCTCCGCGGCATGGAGCTGCTGCGCCAGTGGATAGCCGCCAGCACCGACGGCACCGTCTATGCCGACGGCATGGAAAAAGGCAAGCGCCGCACCGTCATCCTCAAGGCCAAGGAAGGCCTGCAGGCCTACGGGGACATGCTCGTATACTACGCCATGAAGTACCTCACCGCCGCCGGCGGCGACGCCCTCCCCTCACCCACCCTGGCCGAAGGCGCACGCACCAAAGAGTGGATCAACCTCGGCGGACAGCTGGTGGCCAAGGCCGACATGGAGCAGCTCATCGCCGACGTGGAGAAAGGCACCCTCGGCAGCTGGGCGGACATCAACCGCCGCCTCGACGACCTCTGGCAGGCCTACCCCGCACAGCGCGACGCCCACGCCTACCATGTGCTCTGCGCCCTCGAGGGCACCGACCGCCTCGACAACGCCCGCTGGCAGCGCCTGCTCGACCGCTACAACGCCATCCAGCAGTACGTCGACGAGCAGATACGCCTCTCACGCCAGAAAGACGAGCAGAACCCCTACCGCAACATGACCTACTGGGACGCCGACGAGGCCGCCGCCGTCCTGGAATAGGAAACAAGACATGAAAAGAAGCCGCTCTCGATCGAGGGCGGCTTAACTTTTTTTCAAGAATCAGCTGTGACGCGATTACTTACATGGCGTTGACCTGGCGCATGCACTTGGACTTCAGGTTGGAAGCCTTGTTCTTGTGAATGACGCTACGCTTGGCCAGCTTGTCGATGATGCTGATCATCTTGGGCAGACGCTCGGTGGCCACGGCCTTGTCTTCCAGTGCGCGGAAATCACGCAGAGCGTTGCGCATGGTCTTGGCGTAGTAACTGATTCTCAACTCTTCTTTTCTCGTTAGAACGGATTCTTTTTTTTGCAGACTTGTGATGTGCCATAATCTTTAATAATCTATCTTTCTTTTTTAGTTGTAGTCCGTGCGGGATTCGAACCCGCGATTTTGAGAATGAAAATCTCACGTCCTGGGCCAGCTAGACGAACGCGGCATCACTTTTTCGACTCTTTTTTTCGTCAAAAGCGGGTGCAAAATTACGAACATTTTCCGACATGGCAAAATTTTTTTCAACCCCGCCGGTTGATATCTTTTGCCCCTTATTCGTTATCTGCCTGAAAACGAAAGCCTAAACGCTTGCCGGTGACCAATGATTTTTTATCAAAATTGGTCCTCATCTCACCCACAGAAACGAGCTTCACCTCGTCGTACGGAGGGGTCAAAAGATCAAAATTGGTGGTATACTCGATGGCCGATTCGATGATGCCCTGCACACTCTCCGGAGTGACCGTCGAGGTGTTGAAATTGGTGTAGAGCATGCCCAGCTCGCGCTTGCCCTCGATGAAATAGTGGCGCTCGTTGTTGACAAAGACGCGGCCGATCATGTATCCCAGGTCGTTGTCGCGCTGGTAGGCGAAACTGTCGGCCAGGAAGTTGTAGATGTGGATGACTCCGCAGTAGGAGCGCTGCGGGTCCTCACGCACATAGGGGGTCTTCATCACCTGGTGGTCGCGCGAGAACTCGAAGACATTGGTGTGCATCATGAAGAGCAGTATGTCGCCGGCGAACTTCACCTCGAACTCGAAATCGCCGCGGTCGGTGAACTCGAAGGCCACCTGGCGGCCCTCCTCGCGGCAGCGCGTACGGAAAAGCTCGATGAGCTCGCGAGTCTCGCGACGGAAGAGCTCGAAGGTCTCCTTCGTGGCCTGGTAAACGTTCTGTTTCAGCTCGCTTTTCTTGAAAACGAGGTCTTTCAAAGTATCTTTCAGTTCCATGTCATTCTATTATAACAACCATCCATAACGCCGGAAAAAGAAAAATATTATGCCACCCCGGCAAAACTTTTATCAACCCCCACCCAAAACCCGTCCGAGAGGTATCCGATACGGCCGTTCTTAT
>DGTB01000179.1 GCA_002394185.1 Bacteroidales bacterium UBA4347
TATGAAAACAATATAAGAACGGCCGAATCGGGCACGTATCGGGTAGGGGTTCGGTAGGTGTTAAAATAGGTTATTTCTCCGTTTTTTTATTATTAAAATATATTTTTTTTGTATCTTTGCACTCTAATTTTGATGAGATGAGCCTTTGGGGTAAGTTTATATCATACTGGAAACGAAAAGATTGTAAAGAAACAACTGAAGACACTGTGAGCAAATTTCTTATAGTGGGACTGGGCAATGTGGGTGCCGAATACGAAGGGACACGCCACAATGCGGGCTTCATGGTGGTGGATGCGCTGGCCAAAGCGGGCGAGGCCCGCTGGAGCCTGGAGCGCCACGCCTACCGCGCCGAAGTGCGCCACAAAGGCCGCACCCTGGTGCTCATCAAACCCACCACCTACATGAACCTCAGCGGCAAAGCCGTGAAATACTGGCTGCAGGCCGAGAAGATAGAGCTGCCGAACCTGATGGTCGCGGTGGACGACCTGGCGCTGGACCCCGGCATCATCCGCATCAAGAAGCAGGGTGCCGCCGGCGGCCACAACGGCCTGACGGACATCGAGCAGCACCTGGGCACCCAGGCCTACAACCGCCTGCGCGTGGGCGTGGGCAGCGACTTCGGCCGCGGCCACCAGGTGGACTTCGTGCTGGGACAGTTTCCGCCGGAAGACCTGGTCCGCGTCGAAGCCGCCGTGGACCAGGCCTGCGATGCCGTGCGATGCTTCGTCACCCAGGGCATCGACCGCACCATGAACCTCTACAACAAGAAAGGCAACGCACACGAGGAGAAAAAAGCCGAACAATGAACCTGACATTTGACATAGGAAACACCGCCACGAAGTGGGCCTCGTTCGAAGGACGCGAGCTTACGGGCCACGGCTACGGCCTGCCCGAGGAGCTGCTGCCCCGGGCCGGGCACGTGATGGTGTGCGCCAGCGGCGATGTCAGGGAGACCCTGGAGCGCCTCGAGGCCCTCCACTCTTCGTACACCACCCTCCACTCCGCCACGCCCCTGCCCATCCGCCTGGACTACAAGACCCCCGGAACCCTGGGGGCCGACCGGGTGGCCGACGCCTGCGGCGCCGCAGGACTGCACCCGGGCGAGGCCTGCCTGGTGATCGACGCCGGCACCTGCATCACCGTGGACTTCGTCGACGCCCAAGGCACCTACCACGGCGGAGCCATCATGCCTGGCCTGAGGATGAGCCTGCAGGCGCTGCATACCTTCACGGCCAAGCTGCCGCTAATAGACCTCGAGGGTGTGGAGCGGGCCCCCGTGCTGGGACGCTCGACCGAGGAGAGCATCCTCGCCGGCACGCTGGGAGCCACACTCCTGGCCCTGGCGGGATATGTGGCCCTCTACAAGGAGAAAGCCCCGGCCCTGCGCGTGCTGCTCACCGGCGGCGACGCCGAGCGCCTCATGGCTTCGGGCGCCAAGGGCTGGGAGCATGTGCCCCACCTGACAATGATAGGACTGAACGAGATAATGATAAACAATGAAAAATAAGAGACTTATAATGGGTTTGATGGGCCTGATGGGCCTGATAGGCGGTGCTGCCGCCCAGAACGGCTTCAACATGCCCTACTCCCAGTTTGGCATCGGCTTCACCGACCTGCCCTACACGGTGCCCGTGGTGAACCGCATGGGCGGCGTGGCCTACACGCTGTCGGGCAGCAACTATGTGAACCCCTTCAACCCCGCCTCCTATGGATCGATAGGCATGGAGAGCTTTGTATTCGACATGGGCGCCACCATCTTGGTGAGCCGACTGCAGAACAACAACGACCATGCCGACGACGCCGACGGCAACATCAGCCACCTGATGTTCGCCCTGCCCGTCACCAAATGGTGGAAAGCGGCGGCAGGACTGCTGCCCTACAGCACGGTGGAATATGAGTCGGTGTGGGAAAGCACCTATCTGGCCAACACGTCCATGAAGAATATCTACAGCGGCAACGGCGGAGTGAGCATGGTCTTCGTCGGCAGCGCCTTCAACATCCTCGGCGACGGGGCCGAGGGCCGCCGCCTGCAGGCCGGTTTCAACGTCAACATCCTGACAGGGCGCATCCACCGCGCACTGCTCTACGACTTCCAGGGCACCGACAGCACACACTACATGAACAAGTGTCGCTACAAGCAGACCAAGCTGGGCGACCTGCTGTTCGACCTCGGCGTGCAGTATTGGGAGCCGCTGAACGACAAGTACACCCTTGGCGTGGGCATCACCTACAAGCCTTACCGCAACATGAATATCGACGACGAGGTGAGGGTCAATACCTATCATAGCGGCGACCCGTACCAGACGCCGGTGGACACCATCTTCCCCGCAGCGGGGCAGTCGTCGACTTTCGAGAGCACGCTGGAGCAGGACCACACCATAGGCATAGGCGTGAGCCTGGCGCGCAACGAGCGCTGGATGGTGGCTGCCGACGTGACCTTCTCCGGCTGGGCCGGCATGAAATACAGCGAGGGAATAACGCCGCCAATCTTTGGCGAAAGCACCCTCGACTACGGCCCCTACAGCCGCTATGCACTGGCGTTTGAAAAGACCGGCTCGATGGACGCCTCCTCTTATTGGGGCCGCATCAGCTGGAGCATCGGTTTCAACATGGAGCAGGGCGCCATGCGCTTGAACATCAACGGCCGCTCGGAGGTCATCGATGCCTGGGGCGCAGGCCTCGGAGCCACGCTGCCCATGCGCAAGGGCAAATCGCTGCTTACTCTCAGCGCCGGCTATCGCAGCGTGGGCAACAAGGACCTGCTGCAACGCAACGTTTTCACCTTCGGCATCGGAGTGAGCACCTGCGAACGCTGGTTTGCCAAACGCAAATTCAACTAAAAACCCGGGAATGCAAGAAAGCATCCCCAAGGGGCACTAAAGTAGAAAAAGAAAAGAACGAAAAAAAACAAAAATAAAAACACAGTAAGAGATGAAAACGATCAAAACACTGACGATTGGAATCTTTCTGGCGGCCATGGGCGCCAGCGCAACGGCACAGATGCCTAACTGGGGCTGCTCGCAAGATGTGCAGCAGCAGATGCTCGGAACAGTATCAATGTATCAGGAGGACATCAACCAGTTCAAAGCATCGAAGGACCCCCGATATCTGGAGGACGCCTACCCCATGTGGAAAGAGATTGTAGCCAAATGTCCCAAACAGAGCAAGAATCTCTACATCAACGGCGCCAACATCATGAGGGTGATGATTGCCAAGGCCGCCACAGCAGAAGAGCGCCAGGCCCTGATTGAGGAGCTGATGAACATGTACGACACCCGCATTGCCAACTACGGCGAAGCCCCCAAGTGGACGGCCAAGAAAGCCCTGGAACTGGAGGAGCTCCTGCAGGAAGCCGGCATCGACCGCTACTACGCCCTCTACGACCAGGCAGTGAGAATGGAAGGTGACCTGGATGCCTCCTATCTGGTGAAATATATGGAAGCCACCATCAACTACGTCCGCCTGGGCAAAGCCGAGCCCACGCTGGTGGTCGACAACTACGACATTGCCAGCGAGAAACTGGAAGACGAGCTGCAAAAATATGTGGACGACAGCGTCAAGTCGGCCACCATCCGCGGCTACATCGCCGATGTCGAGGTTGCCTTCTCGCCCTATGCCACCTGCGACCAACTGGTGGAAATCTACAGCAAGAAGTTCGAGGCCGACCCCGAGAACGTCGACCTGCTGAAGAAGATTACCAACATCATGTCGAAGAAAGGCTGCACCAGCCAGCCCCTCTTCTTCTCGGCCACGGAGAACCTCTACCGCCTGGAGCCCACACCCTCCACCGCCCTCAACATGGGCCAGATGTGCCTGCAGAAGAAAGAGTACAGCAAGGCCATCGAATACCTGAAGGATGCTGTGGAAGGTGTCACCACACAGAAGGACAAATACAAAGCCTACCTCTATCTCGGCCACGCCTACAATGGTGCCAGAAGCTACAGCGCCGCCCGCACGGCCTACAACAATGCCGCCGAGACCGACCGCACCAAGGGTGAACCCTACCGCATGATTGCCAGCATGTACGCCTCCAGCGCCTCCAGCGCCACAGAGGACAACATCAACGGACACAGTGTGTACTGGGCCGCAGTGGACAAACTGGTCAGATCGAAGAGTGTCGACTCCTCGGAGGAGAACGTCGAGGCCTGCAACCGCCTGATCAGCGCCTACAGCTCCCGCTTCCCGAAACAGGGCGATGCCTTCATGGCCGGCCTGGAGAACGGCAACCGCTTCACGGTGCCTGGATGGATCGGCGAATCGACAGTGGTGAGAACGATAAAATAATGAGAACTGAACAAAGAGAAATGAGAAACAGGCTTACGCGGCATGGCCGCGTAAGCTGCTTTTTCGTTTGTCTTTTTTCGTCTTTCATATTATCGTCCTGCTCCAACGACATGAAGGATATCAGCCGCTTTGACCGCCAGCAGCGTCCCGACCAAGAGATTCTCGACGGACACATCTGGCGCAGCAGCGAAGGGAAACTGCAGTTGGAACTCGATGCACCACGCATTGTGCAATACCGCACTCCCGACACACGCACCATCTACCCCAACGGAGTGGAACTGCGCTTCTACGACAGCGACCGCAATCTGCAGACCTTTGTCCGCGCCGACAAGGCCACATCGTATGACGACAAGAACATTCTGACGGCGAAGGACAGTGTGGTGGTGATAGACTACACCAACGGGGATACGGTCTATCTGGAAGACATCGTGTGGCGCTCGGACGAGGACCTTATCTATTCGAACCACAGTGTGCGTGCCGTCAACGGCAACCGCATCACCTATGGCGACGGCTTTACAAGCAACGCCAACATGACCAACCTGCGCGTGACACGCCAGCGAGGCATCATAGAATTTGAAGAATAAAACATGCAATATACAGCAAAAGAACTGGCCCGTATAGTAAAGGGCACCGTCGAGGGCGACGAAAACACCCGTGTGTGGAAGCCCTGCAAGATTGAGGAGGGAGAAGAAGGCGGCATCACCTTCCTGGGAAATCCCAAATACACGCAC
Organism: Bacteroidales bacterium UBA4347; assembly: GCA_002394185.1. Classification (GTDB taxonomy): domain Bacteria; phylum Bacteroidota; class Bacteroidia; order Bacteroidales; family P3; genus Colimorpha. The sequence goes on from DGTB01000179.1 coordinate 5,016, forward strand.
TATATCTACGAGAAGCAGTCGTCGATTGTCATTGTGAAGAAGGACTTCGTGCCCGAGCATCCGGTGAACTCCACCCTGATTCGCGTCGACAATCCCTACATGGCAGTAGCCAAACTGCTCCACGCCTTCAACCAGCGCAGCAAGGCTCCCAAAGGACGCTCGTGGAAGAGCAATGTGGGCCGAGGCTCGAAGATCGGCAAAGGAATCTACATGGGACCCTACGCCGTGGTGGGACGCCACTGCACCGTGGGCGAAAATGTGAAGATATACCCCAACGTCACCATCGGCGACAACGTAAAAATCGGCGATGGCACTATTATCTACGCCGGAGTGAAGATCTACGAAGGTGTGGAGATTGGCCGTAACTGCATCCTGCATGCAGGTTGCGTCATCGGAGCCGACGGCTTCGGATTCGCCCCCACGGGCGACGGCGGCTGGGACAAGATTGACCAGATAGGCAACGTCATTCTGGAGGACAACGTCGAGGTGGGTGCCAACACCTGCGTCGACCGTGCCACCATGGGCTCCACCATCCTGCACCAGGGTGTGAAGGTCGACAACCTGTGCCAAGTGGCCCACAACGTGGTCATCGGTCAGAACACCGCCATGGCCTCGCAGGTAGGTATTGCCGGCAGCTGCAAGGTGGGCAGTAACTGCATCATCGCCGGCCAGGCCGGTTTGGTGGGGCACATCACCGTGGGCGACCACGTGACCATCGGCGCCCAGAGCGGCGTAACCAACTCCGTAGCCAGCAACCAGACCATCTTCGGCAGCCCGGCCATGGAGGCCAGCAAGCGCCGAAAAGTGGAGGTACTGGTGCGAAACATTGAAAAACTGGCCAACCGCATATCTGCACTGGAGAAGAAATGAAAGTCGGCAAGATAGCGATTTTCTTCGCGTGCATCATTGCCGCACTGGCAGTTATCTGCACCTATTTTCCTTCCGACGGGATAACCGTCGGAGGGCATTCTTTTTATCTGCCTACCATCCACGACCTTGCCGAAGCTAACAAGCCTGTAGAGGAAATAACCATCGAGGAGACGATAGAAGACACCATCCCCGCCGAGGTGGCAGAGCTGGCCGATTCCATAGTCTACTACCAAGGCCAAACCGACAGCAGCGACACACGCTTCTGGCTGCCCGACAGCTCCTTCTTCGATGCCTTCTGGATGGCGGCCGAGGGAGCAGTGGACAACGATCGCGTGGTGCGCATACTGCACTACGGCGACTCGCAGATCGAGATGGACCGCATGTCGGCCCAGCTGCGCTCCTACATGCAGCAGACTTTCGGCGGCGGCGGTCCCGGCATGATTCCATACCGCACCATCATCCCCACCTACGCCGTGCACCAGAGCACCAGTGGCAACCTGACGCACCTCTCCTCCTTCGGCGACAGCACCGTCACACGCTCGCGGGGCAACTACGGCCCCATGATGCAGTGTTTCCGCATGGACGGTCAAACCACACTCACCATCAAGGCCGCCACACACTCGTCGGTCGACGACGCCGTGAAGCAGTTCTCGCGTGTGATGCTGGTGTTCAACAACCGTGGCGAGCGGCTGACCCTCTCCCTCGGCAACAAGAGCATCGACACCACCTTCTCCGACACCTACGACAGCCCTGGCGTGGGTGCCATCAACCACCGGACTTCCACGCCGCAGACCTCCTTCCGCCTGCGCACCACCGGCAGTGCCGACCTCTACTGCGTCACCGTCGACGACGGCCCTGGCGTGGCGGTGGACAACATCCCCATGCGAGGTTGCTCTGGCCAGCAGTTCACCCTCGTCAACCGCGACCTGCTCTCCCAAGCCTACGACGCCCTCGACGTGGGCATTATCATCATGCAGTTTGGCGGCAACTCCGTACCCTACCTGCGGAGCGAAAAGTCCATCAACACCTACTGCCAGTCCATTGGCCGCCAGATCGACTATGTGCGCTCCTGCTGCCCGCAAGCCAAGATACTCTTCATCGGCCCCTCGGACATGAGCACCCGCGAGAAAGGCACCCTCCAGACATACCCCTGGCTGCCCACCGTCGTTGACAGCCTCCGGGCCACCGTCAACCGCCACGGTGCCGCCTACTGGAGCATCTATCATGCCATGGGTGGATGGAACTCCATGGTGGAATGGAACCGTCAAGGACTTGCCGGTAGCGACTATGTGCACTTCTCATCCCGCGGAGCTGAAATCATGGGCTCACGACTGGCACAGGCTTTCGCCGACAACTACCGGCTCTACTGTTTGCGCCGTCGACTGAAAGAGAACATCAAAGAACAATTGCCCCTATGAAAAAACACCTTGCCCTGCTGACGCCTCTCCTGCTCCTCGCCGTCTGTTGCACGGCCCAGCCACAGCCTGTGGATATTCCGAGGCAATACAATTTCATCCTGTACGACGCCAACGACCTGCGCTACAATGCAGCATCACCATCCATGAAGACCTTCTTCGAGAAATGGCATCGAGTCACCACCACCCAGCAGGGCAACATCAACATTGTCCACATCGGGGGGTCCCATGTACAGGCTGGCACCATGAGCAACACCATCCGCACCAACCTCATGCATGCCTATCCCGGTCTCGTGGCAGGACGCGGCATGGTTTTTCCCTACTCTGCCGCCGCCAAATGCAACAATCCACGCGACTACCGCGTGCACTGCTCACAGAAAGTCACCCTCACAAGAAACATCTATAAAGAACACACCTATCCGCTGGGGCTTTGCGGCATTGCTGTCACCGCCAACGACTCTCTCACCGAGATTTCCATTGAGATGAACGAGCCGACGGTCCGCTACAACACCTCGCGCATCATCATTTTCGGCCATTCCGACGAAGGCGTGGTGCCACAGCTGCGCATAGCTGACCGCAACGTCTATCCCTCCTATGCCGATGCTCGCACCGACCGCTTTGTCTTCAACCTCAGCCAACCCACCGACACCTTCTCTGTCGTCCTTCCCTGCCAACGTGGCGAACACTTCACCCTCACCGGTATCTGTCTCGACAACCGCCACTCGGGCTTCTCTTTCCATTCCATCGGCGTCAACGGCGCCGCCGTGCCCGACTATCTGCGCTGCCAGAACTTCACCCGCGACCTGCGTATGCTGCGCCCGGATATGGTCATCTTCGGCATCGGCATCAACGACGCCTCCGGCCGCGACTTTGACACCGCTGCCTTCCGCGCCAACTACCTGGCCCTGATCGATTCCATCCGCATCATCAACCCCGACTGCGCCTTCGTCTTCATCACCAACAACGACAGCTTCCGCCGCCTGCGCCGCAACCGCTACGAGGTCAACCGCAACGGCTTCCTCGCCCGCGAGGTCTTCTACCGCCTGGCCGACGACACCGACGGCGCCGTATGGGACCAATTCGAAGTGATGGGTGGCCTCAAATCCATGGACAAATGGTTCAAGGCCAAACTGGCGCAGAAAGACCGCGTCCACTTCACCCAGGCTGGCTACGAACTCATTGGCAACCTCTTCTACAATGCCCTCTTCGAAGCCTACGCCTCCTATACCAAGAAACGCACCAACACCAAACCCTCTTCCAACACCACCCCCGACTCCTTCAGCAATCCCTTAGATTTCCTCAACCCACTTAGCAATTAATATCACTTTGTCCGACATTCTAACATACCTCGCATCGCTTTTCGCCTTCAACGACGATCATCCACTGCTTTTCACGCAGATTCACTTCTGGGTGCTCTTCCTCATCATCTATCTCTTCTTCGGACTCATTGTCGCCCGACAGCGACGCCAACCCGACGGCAGCCTCGACCCCGCACGCCGCGTGCTCCGCAACGGCTACCTCTTCGCCTTCAGTCTGGTCTTTTACTATAAGACCTCTGGCCTCTTCGTCCTGCTGCTCATCTTCTCCACCCTCCTGGGTTGGATACTCGGCATCGGCATGGACCATTCGCTCTCCGAAACCCGGCGCAAAACCATGCGCACCATCGGCGTTGTGCTCAACCTGGGCCTGCTCTGCTTCTTCAAGTATGCCTACTTCTTCACCGACATCTTCAACGCCACCTTCGGCACCGAATACAGCATCGGCATCAAGATACTCCTCCCCGTGGGCATCTCCTTCTTCACCTTCCAGAACATCAGCTATATCGTCGACGTCTACAAACGGAAAATACCCCATGTCTCCAACCTCCTCGACTTCGGCTTCTACACCGCCTTCTTCCCCCAGCTTGTCGCCGGCCCCATCCTGCGTGCCGACCAGTTCGTGCCCCAGCTCTACAAGCCCTTCTTCCTCTCGCGACGCCAGTTCGGCATCGCTGTCTTCTGGATTTGCAACGGATTGATCAAAAAGCTGGTGCTGAGCGACTATCTGGCCGTCAACTTCGTCGACCGTGTCTTCGACAATCCCTCGCTCTACACACCCTTCGAGAATTTCTCCGCCCTCATGGTCTATTCCCTCCAGGTCTACGCCGACTTCTCGGGCTACACCGACATCGCCATCGGCGTGGCCATGCTCATGGGCTTCTACCTCCCCGTCAACTTCAACTCGCCCTACAAGGCTCAGAACCCTACCGACTTCTGGCGTCGCTGGCACATGTCGCTCTCGCGCTGGCTGCGCGACTACCTCTACATACCCCTCGGCGGAAACCGCACCGCCGGCTTCACGTCCTATTTCATCCTTGCCACCATCCTGCTCATCGCCGCCTTCCGGCTACACAACCTCTGGTTCACCGTCGCCGTCTGCACCATCATCGCCGTGGTGCTGCTCCTGCTGGCCTTCCGTCCCTCGCACCGTCGCACCCTCGGCACCAACGTCAACAACATGGACACCATGCTCCTCGGCGGCATGTGGCATGGCTCCTCGTTCAACTTCATCACCTGGGGCGGTCTCAACGGCCTCGGCATCCTGGTCTACAAATGGTGGAAAGACCGTTCCTGGGGCACTCGCCTGCTGACGCTCCTCCTCCTCGCCTCCGCCCTTACCGCCGCTTCCTACCTCACCCAAAGCCCCCTCATCAACCTCCTTGCCTTCTGCCTCCAGGTCCTTCTCGGTGGCTACCTGCTCCTCTTCCTCCTGAGCCGCATCAAAAAAATATCCTCCCTCAACACCAAAATCTCCTCCGTCTGGGCCGTCCTCATCACCTTTGTCTTCATCTCCTTCACACGTCTTTTCTTCCGCTCCGGCTCCAACCTCGACCCCGCCGAAGCCAACGAGGCCGCTTGGAACACCGCTTCCATGATGGTAGACCGCATTGGCTCGCGCTGGAACCTCGCCCAGATACCCGAGATACTGTCCAACTACTCCTACGTCTTCATCCTCTTCGCCTTTGGCATGCTCGTCCACTGGCTGCCCACACGCTTCAAGCGGCGCTACCGCATCTGGTTCGCCCAGATGCCTCTCTGGCTTATGGCCCTCGTCGTCATAATCCTCGCCGTGGTGCTCTACCAATTCGTCACCGCAGACCTCCAGCCTTTCATCTACTTCCAGTTCTGAATCAGTTTATCAAGCAATCCAATAATAAAGCATAAAAAACCATAAAATGAAAATAAAAGCATCCCCTTACAGCAACGTCGTTGCCGTACTCTTCAACCTTGTGTTGGTCTATGTCCTTTATATGGTCACCCGCGTGGCTTTTGTCCTCGAGAACTGGAACCTCTTCTCCGTGGACTGGGGACAGCTCTCCATGGGCGAACTCCTCGCCGGCAGCCTTCGCTTCGACTCCTCGGCCATCCTCTACACCAACTGGCTCTGGATCATCCTCATGCTGCTGCCCCTCCACCTCAAGGAGCGCCGCTGGTGGCATAACATGTGCAAATGGATATTCGTGGTGGTGAACTCCCTCGGCCTCAGCATCAACCTTGTCGATGCTGTTTATTCCCAATTCACCGGCCGACGCACCACCTCCACCTTCTTCTCCGAGTTCAGCAACGAGGGCAACCTCGGCGGCATCTTCTTCACCGAGGTCGCCAACCATTGGTACCTCGTCCTTCTCGGCGTGGCCCTCATAGCCGCCCTCTGGTTCCTCTACCTCAAGCCCGACCACTCCCGCTTCGACACCCCGGCGCTCAGCCATGCCAGACTGAAATACTATCTTGCCAACTCCCTGGGCCTCCTTGTGGCCATACCCTTCTCCATCTTCGCCATGCGCGGCGGATTCACGCGCGACACACGCCCCATCACCATCTCCAACGCCAACCAGTACGTCCACTCGCCCCAGCAGGCCTCCATTGTCCTTAACACCCCCTTCTCCCTCATCCGCACCATCGGCAAACACCCCTTCAAGGACCCGCAGTATATGCCCGAGGCCGACCTTGCCGCCATCTACACCCCCCTCCACCGCCCCACCGACGCCGACACCGTCCCGATGGTCTCCGGACAGAAGAATGTCGTGGTGCTCATCCTCGAGAGCTTCTCGCGCGAATACTTCGGCTTCTACAACCTCGACGCCGACGGCAAGCCCCTGCTCGACACCAAAGGCGAGCCCTTCGTCTCCTACACCCCCTTCCTCGACTCCCTCCTCGGCCACAGCCTCACCTTCGAGCACACCTTCGCCAACGGCCGCAAGAGCATCGACGCCATGCCCTCGTCGCTCTCCTCGGTGCCCTTCTTTGTCGAGCCCTTCATCCTGACCCCCTCGTCGCTCAACGACCTCAGCGGCCTGGCCGAGTGCCTCGGCGGCAAGGGCTACAGCTCGGCCTTCTTCCACGGCGCCCCCAACTCGTCCATGGGCTTCCAGGCCTTTGCCCGCAGCTCGGGATTCAAACAGTACATCGGCATGAGCGAGTACTGCGACGACCCGCGCACCGGCGGCCGCAGCGACTTCGACGGCCACTGGGCCATCTGGGACGAGGACTTCCTACAGTTCACCGCCACCGCCATCACCGAGCGCCTCCAGGAGCCCTTCATGGTGGGCTTCTTCTCCGCCACCTCGCACCACCCCTTCAACATCCCCGAGCGCTACCAGAACGTCTACACCGGCGGCCCCCTGCCCATCCACCGCACCATCCAGTACAGCGACAACGCCCTGCGCCACTTCTTCGCCACCGCCAGCCGCCAGCCCTGGTTCAAGAACACCATCTTCGTCTTCACGGCCGACCACACCAACCAGCTGCAATACGACGAGAGCGTCACCTCTGTCGGCGCCTTCTCCATCCCCATAGCCATCTACGACCCCTCCGGCGAACTGCCCACCGGCAAGCTCCCCGGCGTCATGCAGCAGATCGACATCATGCCCACCCTCCTCCGCATCCTCGGCTACGACCAGCCCTTCCCCGCCTTCGGCAAAAACGTCCTCGACCCCGGCGAGACCCCCTGGGCCGTCAACTACAGCAACGAGACCTACCAATATATCGAAGGCGACTACACCCTCCTCTTCGACGGCCAGGAGCCCACGGCACTCTACAACTACGTCGCCGACCCCCTCCAGCGCCGCAACCTCCTTGCCGACCCCACACAGGCCGAGCGCAAAGAGCGCATGCTACGCCGGCTCAAAGCCATCGTCCAGACCTACATGATACGCATGACCACCAACCACCTCGTTATCCGCCCCGGCGACCTCGAACAATAACCCCCAACACCACCGCCCATGAACCTCAACGGACTCATCGTCGGAATCGCCACCTTCCTCATCATCGGCGTCTTCCATCCCATCGTCATCAAAGCCGAATACTACCTCGGCACCCGCTCCTGGCCCCTCTTCGCACTGGCGGGAGTGGCGGCCTGCACAGGCTCGGCGCTCATTGCCGGAATCGTGCCGAGCATCCTCCTCGGCGTGCTCGGATTCAGCTGTTTCTGGTCCATCATCGAGCTCTTCCAGCAGCGCAAACGCGTCGAACGCGGCTGGTTCCCCAAGAACCCCCGCCGCTGACACACCCCTGCAAGCCCCGCCGGACCGTTGTC
>DGTB01000167.1:0-12131 GCA_002394185.1 Bacteroidales bacterium UBA4347
GTCGAAGGTGATGATGTCGGTGTAGGTGTCGTGGTCGAGGTACTGACGGTTGACTCCGATCATGTACTCGTCGTCGCAGAAGAGGTACGAGATGTTGCCGACCTTCTTCCCGCGACGCAAAACGACCTCGGAGATCCATTTTTTGACCTTTTCGGCCTCCGGAAGCTCAAAACTCTCAATTTGGGAAGAAAATCGAATCGACATATTTTAGATTTATAATACTGATTTACTTGTTTTTACAACGTTTTCGGAACGCTTTTTCGTCAAAATGCAGCCCGTTTTTTGTCCCAACCAGGGCAGTTGCTCTGCCCATTGCAAGGAAAACGACGAATCGTCAAGCTGCCACCAGGGCGAAATGCGACTGCAGGACGGCGGCGCGTTCCAGGGCGTCGGCGGGGTCGATGCCGGCGATGTCGAATTCCATTCTCACCACCCGACCGCCGTCGGAGTAGCACATGCGGTCGGCGAGGGACTTCATCACGAAGATGCCGCTCCCCTTCTCCAGCGACTCCAGGGTGCCGAAGTCGTCGAACCGGAATCCGGCCCCCTGGTCTTCCACCTCGACAAAGACACCGCCCCGGCAGGTGCCGAGGGTGACGGTGACCGTCTTCGAAGCGTCGGACCCGTTGCCATGGACAATGGCATTTGCAGCAGCCTGCAGCGCCGCCACCGACACCGTAGAGTAGTAGTTGCCCACATGGCACTCGTGGCAAAAATGGAACACCCGCTCCTCTACGTAGGGCAGATTGGCAATATCAGACTGTATTACAAACGATTCATTCATCCCTGGCAGTATTTTTACACCTGCAAAGATACAAAAAAAATGCATACCCACGGCAACATTCTTATATTTTTTTATAGTACCTCTCAGGTCGGTTTTTGGTGGGAGAAAGGGGTGGGGGATCTATCGGTAGAAGTAGTCGTTGACCTTGTTGCGATAGTAGGGCGAGAGGGTGGGGGGCACGGTGCGGAGCTGGTCGGTGGCGGGCTGCTGCTGGCGGCGGTATTTCTCGAGTTCGGCGGGCGAGGGCTGGCTGTAGAGGTCGTTGGCCTCGTGGCTCTCGCGGCGTTCCTCTTTCTCGCGCTGCATTTCGGCCTTCTCGTGCTCGAGGAGGCGCGTCATGATCTGCTGCTGGCGGGCGATGGTCTGGCGGGTGATGGTGCGGTTGACGAGGTCGGTCTCGGTCTGCTCCATCTGCTTCATCATTTGGTCTATCTCCTTGGCCAGCTTGCTGTTACCGGCGTTCTGCTGTTTCATTTCCTGGCCGTATTCCTGCATCATGCGGCGGATGAGTTCCTGCTGTGCGGCCATCTTGGCGAACTCTTCGCTCATCTGCTGTCCCTGGCCGAGTTTGTGCCGTCCGTCAGGCTTTTTGCCCTGCTGGTCGAGCTGTTTGCGGAGGGCTTCCATCTGCTTGTTGAGCTCCTGCTGCATCTGCCGCATCGACTTGGCGGAGGGCTTGCCCTTGCCGGGTTTGGCACTGGGGTTGGGGTTTTTGCCGGGGTTCTTGCACTGTCCGGACTTCTGTTTCTGGCTGTTCTGGCGCATCTGGTTCTGCATCTGGTCGAGGCTTTCGGCGAGCACGAGGGCCAGGTTGTTGAGGGCCGTCATGCTGTACTGCATCGAGCGCGAGGCCTGGGTGTTCTTGTAGGTGCCGTAGAAACTCTGGTTCATGTCCAGCAGGCCGTTGAGCGAGCGGGCGATGTTGCTGTTGACCTCGCCGAGCTGTTGGGTGATGACCGAGGCCACCTTGAGCTGGCGTTTGGCCATGGACCGCAGCGAGTCCTCGACGTTGCGGAAGTCGTCGCGGATACGGTTCTGGCGGAAGATAATGGACTGGTATTTCGGGTCTTGGATGTAGGTGCTGTTGACGTCGGCGATGAGTTCCTCCTGGTTGAAGGAAAGCTGGACGAGGTTCTTCAGCAGTCGGCGCACCTCCTCGGCGTCCTCGGCCAGGTCCTGCTGTTCGGCCTCGACCTGGGCTTCGGCGAGGGCCTCGCTGAGCTGTTCCATGTCGTCGGCGGCCTGTTTCTGCTTGCCGGAGGCGTCCTTATGCTTGCCCTTCTGGAGGCTCTGCTGGGCCTCCTGCTGGTGCTGTTCGACCTGTTTTTCCAGCTCCTCAGGCACCTTGAAATCCGTGCCGGGGTCGAGGTTTTTGTAGTCCTGCTGGATTTGGTCGATGTCCTTTTTCAGCTCCTGGAAACGGCTGTTCAGCTGCTGCTGTTTTTGCTGCAACTGCTGGTTGTCCTTGTTTTTAGCCTGTTCCGTTTCACGCGAAACATTGCGCTGTTCCTCGGCCAGGCGGTCCATGTTCTGGATGGTCTGCTCCACCTTCTTTTCCAGCTCCAGGCGCTTCATCAGTTCGATGTTCTGGTCGAGCTGTTTCTCGAGCTCGGAGTTGTTCATCTTGAGCTGTTCCAGCTCCTGCTGCACCTTGTTTTTGTCCAGTTCCTTCATCATGCGGTCTATCTCCGCCATGGTCTCCTTCATCTTCTCGTCCATCACCTCGTTCATCAGGCGGTCCAGCTCGCGCTGTTTTTCCATGAGCTGTTCGCTCTGCTCGCGGTATTTCTGTTCCAGGCGGTTGTTCTCCTGGATCTGCTGCTGCATCTGCTGCATCATCTGGCGCACCTGCTGCTGTTTCTGCTGTATCTGCTGGAGGTCTTTTTTGTCCTGCCAGTTGAGGTCCTTCTTGTCCACCAGGCGGCGCATCATCTCGTTGATTTCCTCCTGCAGTTTCTGCAGTTCAGACACCTGGTTTTCTGCGCTTTGGTGCACCTCGTTGCTGCTGCGCTGCAGCAGCTGGTCCAGTTCGTCGGCGCTGGGGATTTTGATTTCGAACACCTGCGACTTGACGGTCTTGGGGCCGTGGATGGCGTCGTTGTCGGACACCTCGAACCAGTAGGAGAGGGCGTCGCCCGGGGCGAGGGTGAGCTCGGCGGTGTTGAAGGTGAAGAAGAACTCCTGCGATGCCTCGCCGGCGCGGAGGGCCATTTCGGCCTCGCTGCGGGTCTTTCTGGCGGTGTCGGCGGTGTTGGTCGTCTGATGGACGAAAACGAGCCTGGAGAAGCCGTAATCGTCCTTCACGCGGCCGCGGAAGATGCGGCGGTCGGGGTGCAGGGAGTCTATGATTTCCTCCACGGCAATCAGCGGCAGGGCGTCGGCGATGGCCGAGAGGGAGTAGCGCAGGGTGTCGGAGGCCACGGCCTCGTTGTTGCTCACCGCGAAGCCGTAGTCGAGCGTCTGCATGACGCGGGTGGCGACTTCGGCGCGGCCGTTGGCGTCGGTGGGCAGGGCGCGGAGGGCGCTGCCGAGGGCGAAGTGCACGCTGTCGGCGTCCTTGGTTTGGAAGATCCACTTGACGTGGGTGCCTTCGGGCACGGCGGCGTCGCCGAGGTTGACCACCGTCTCGGCCTGGCGGCCCGTGTAGGCGGGGTAGGAGAGGAGCATGCGGAACTCCACCACCTGCGGGTCGGGGAGCATGCGCAGCAGGTGGCCGCCGTCGGTGATGCCCGACGCCTCGAGGGCGAACTGCTGCGAGCGTGCCACCTGGCGGAACGTGTATTCGAAGAGGGTGGGGGAGAGGCGCGTCATCTTGTAGCGGCGGCCTTCGATGTTGATGAACGCTTCGGCCGGCAGGGCCTCGCCGTCGACGCTGACGGAGAGCGTGTAGTCGTGCCCCGGCCACACGGTGAGGGAGGCGTTCTCGATGGTGAAACGGAAGGGCGCAGGACGCTCGTAGACGGTGCTGTAGTTGACGATGCGCTTCGACGGTTCGGTGACCACCTGCGGGGCAACGACGAGCAGCAACACGATGAGCGCCAGAGGCGGCAGGGCATACTTGAGGTAGCGGCGGTTGGCCTTGAGGTCGACGGCGTTGGCGAAGGGCACGGGGCGCAGCTGCTCGGTCTTCTGCTCGATGGCGGCGAGGAGGAGGGTGGGGAGTGGAGAGTGGGGAGTGGAGAGTGGAGAACTTTGATCGCCTTCATCTTTCCTCTTTCCACTTTCCGCTTTCCGCTTTCCGTTTTCCTCTTCTTCCATGAGCTGGAGGAGGTTGAGGAGTTTGTCGCCCACCTCGGGGAAGTGGCGGCCCACGATGCGGGCGGCTTCGGCATGCGAGAGGCGCTTGCCGAGGCCGGCCATCTTGACCAGCGGCCGCACGATGTACCACGCCACGACGGCCGCCACGGCCGCCATTCCGCCCCAGAAGATGACGCCGCGGGCCACGCTGGAGAGCCATCCGAAGTGCTCCAGCAGCACCGCCGCCAGGAACAGCACCCCCACGATGGCCACGGCATACAACGCGCCCTTCAGCAGGAGGTTCTTGTAGTACTTCCTGATGAAAGCGTCGAGCGCCTGCAGTATGTCCCCGGTGTGGCTCAAAGGTTCTCCGTTTTTAGTGTGCTACATGATGAGGTAGGGCGTCAGCCGTTCGTTGGCTTCGAGAATCCTGGCGTTGACGGAGGCCATGTCGTAGTCGGCGTTGAAGCTCTTGAGGGCGGCCTCGTATTCGGCCACGAACTCCTCGGTTTCGACCAGCGAGGGGCTGGCGGCATTGAGGCTGTCGTCGAAGCGGAACACCTCCTGCATGCACTCCAAGTACCTGTCCGCCACCTCGGGGCTGGGCTCGGCGTCGGCAATGGCGAGGCACGCCACCGTCTTGCGGGCCAGCCGCTGGGCGTCGGTCTCGTCCTGTGTGCCGCCCGTGCAGGCCGCAGCCAGCACGGCGGAGCACAACGCCATGGACATCAATATCTTCTTCATCGTTCTTTCGGTTTTTTGAAATGCAAAAATACAAAATCTTTGCGACATATAGCGCTTTTTGTTAAACAAAAGAGCCGATAATCGAAAAAAAAGGCGTATCTTTGCAAAAAATTAGCAACAGCCTAACCTATGCAACAGACCATCATCATCACCGGTGCCTCGTCGGGCTTTGGCCTGGCCACGGCCGAACTCCTGGCCGCCAAGGGCCACCGTGTCTACGGCCTCTGCCGCCGTCCCATGGAACACGGGAAAATACACTATATGCAATGCGACGTGCGCAACCGCGAGCAGGTGACCGACGTTGTGGGCCGCATCGCCGCCGAGGCGGGGCGCATCGACGTCCTCGTCAACAACGCCGGCATGGGCATCGGCGGCGCTCTCGAGCTAGCCACCCCCGAGGAGATAGACCTCCAGATGGGCACCAACTTCATGGGCTGCGTCAACCTCTGCCAGGCTGTGCTGCCCTACATGCGCAAGCAACGGAGCGGCAAGATTGTCAACCTCAGCTCCATCGGAGGCGTCATGGGCCTGCCGTGGCAGGGCTTCTACTCGGCTTCCAAGTTTGCCATCGAGGGCTTCAGCGAGGCCCTGGCCGCCGAGGTGCGCAGCTTCGGCATCCGTGTGGCCATGGTCGAACCCGGCGACTTCGCCACGGGCTTCACCGCCAGCCGCCGCAACAGCCAGGCCACCCTCGACGACCCCGACTACGGCCCCCTCTTCCGCCGCTCCCTGGCCATCATCGAGAAGGAGGAGAACTCCGGCCTGAAACCCGACGTGCTGGCGCGACGCATAGCCCGCATCGTGGAGCAGAAGAACCCCTCGCTGCGCCGCGTCGTGGCCAACCTCGAGCAGTGGGCCTCCGTGGCCGTCAAGCGCGTGCTCTCGGGCAACCAGATGGTGGCCATCCTCCGCAGCTACTACAAGTGCTGACAGCAACACATCCACTACAGGACAACCCAAACACAACCCGCTGCGGGGCACCGTGCGGGGAAACATTGTTGAAAAACCGCTTCGGAGTGGAAGTGGATGTAGATTTCAGAGGGCCTTGCCGAAGACGGCGCGCTGCATGAGCGGCGTGGTGTTGTACTGCGTTTCCCAGATTTTGACGGCCTCGTTGCCGATGATCTGGGGGTTGGTGTAGGCGGTGTGGACCTGGTAGCGGATGGCGGCCTCGTTCATGTCGCTGTAGTAGATGCTGTGGACGCCGCGTTTCTGCCATTCGGGGAGGACGCCATTGAGGAGGAGGTCGATGGTGTCGAACTTGCGGAAGGCGCGCAGAATATGGTACCAGCCGAAGGGGAAGAGGCGGCCGTTGGCCTTCTTGTAGGCGCCGTTGAGGTCGGGGATAGAGAGTCCAAAGCCCACGAGGTGGTCGTTCTCGTCGACGACGAACTGGACGAAGTCCATATTGACGAAGGGGAAGTATTCGTCGATATAGACCTTGATTTCCTTTTCGGTCATGGGGACGAAGTCGTAGAGGTCCTTAAAGGAGTCGTTGATGGCGTGGAAGAACTGCCAGGCGTAGGGGATGAGTTGCTTGCGGTGCTTGACGCGGACGAGGCGCAGGTGGTACTTCTCCATGATGAGCTTGTTGAGGCGGGCCACCTTGTCGGGCACAGGCTGCGAGGCCGGCATGCTGTATTGCTGCCACTTGCACTTGATTTCATAGCCTGCACGCTCGATGAAACGCACGTAGTATTCGGGATTGTAGAGGGTGGAGATGTTCTGGCGGGCGTCGAAGTTGTCGATGACCCAGCATTCCTTGTCCATGTCGGTGAAGCCGAAGGGGCCTTCGATTTCGGTCATGCCGTGAGCGCGGCCGTACTCGGCCACCTTAGCGAGCAGGGCGGAGAAGACGTCGTAGTCCTCAATGAAATCGAACCAACCAAAGCGAACGGACTTCTTGTTCCAATGCTCGTTGACAGTGCGGTTGATGATGGCAGCCACACGGCCCACGACCTTGCCGTCGCGAAGGGCCAGGTAGAGCTCGCGCGAGCAGTGCTCCAGCGAGGGGTTCTTGTCGGAGAGAAGGTTGCGCTCGTCGAAGTTCAGCGCCGGGATATAGGAGGGCACATCTTTGAAGAGGCGGTTGGGGAACGCAATGAATTTGCGCAAATCGCCTTTGCCCTCTACCTTTTTAACAACGATCTCGGCCATGATACCTAAGTTTTAAGCTTTAAGCTTTTGGTTTTAAGTTTGTGTGTCCACTAAAAAATTGCCGTTCCTACAGCATCTGGAGCTTTTTGAAGGCCTTGTGGATTTTCTCCACGGCGATATCGATCTGCTCGTGAGTGTGGGTAGCCATGAGAGCCACGCGGATGAGGGTCTCGTCGTTGGGCACAGCAGGGGCGATGACGGGGGTGACGAAAACGCCGTCCTCCAGCAGGTCGTGCGTGATAGTGAAAGTCTTTGTGTTGTCGCGGATGAAGAGGGGTATGATGGGGGTCTCGGTGTTGCCGATTTCGAAACCGAGGTCCTTGAAAGCTTTGAAAGCGTAACGCTGGTTGTCCCAGAGGGCGGCGTTGCGCTCGGGTTCGTTGCGCATGATGTGCAGGGCCTCGAGGACCGAGGCGGTGCTGGCGGGGGTGATGGAGGCGGTGAAGATGTAGGGGCGCACGCTGTGTTTCATCCAGTTGATGGTCTCCTTGTCGGAGGCTATGAATCCACCCACGGAAGCGAGGCTCTTGCTGAAGGTGCCCATGACGAGCTCCACATCCTTCAGTTTGCCGAAATGGTCGCAGGTGCCGCGGCCTTCGCGGCCGAAGACGCCGAGGCCATGGGCCTCGTCGACCATCAGCGTAGCGTTGTATTTGTTGCAGATATCCACCATCTTATCGACATGGGCCACGTCGCCTTCCATGGAGAAGACGCCGTCGGTGACCACCAGCTTGACGGCCTCCAGCGGAGCCTTGGCCAGGACACGCTCAAGGTCAGCCATGTCGTTATGTCTGTATTTCTGTGTATTGGCGAAAGTGATAAGTTTGCCTTCCATGATCGAGGCGTGGACGCGTTCGTCGTAGAAGAGATAGTCTCCACGGCCCACAACGTCGGGGATGACACCACTGTTGGCCAGGAAGCCCGCGGAGAAGAGCATGACGCCGTCCTTGCCAAGGAACTCGGCCAGCTCGTCCTGCAGCTGCACATGGATGTCGAGGGTGCCGTTGAGGAAAGGCGATCCGGCACAGCCTGTACCGTACTTGTCGATGGCGCGCTTGGCAGCCTCTTTGAGGCGTGGGTCGTTAGTGAGTCCGAGGTAGGAGTTGCTACCGAACATCAGCACCTTGCCCTCATGTCCTTGCACGTAGACTTCAGTGTTCTGCTCGGAAGTGATGGGGGTAAAATAAGGGTAGATTCCCGCGGCTTTTGTCTCCTGGGGGACGGTGTATTGCGCTAACTTTTGCTGTAAGGGCTTCATATATTTTTAACAATAGTTTTAAAATGCAAAGTAACAAAAAAATTCTTAAATGTAAAAAAATTTTTATGTTAAAAATGTAACCAAACAATCCGTCAATCGGCTGGCACCTATTCTAAATGTCTGGTTTTTAACATAATCATCGCCAAGAATTTTTTTTGCCAACTGAGCGTAAGCAAGGGCTTCTGCAGGCTCTGAGATGCCTCCAGCGGCCTTGAAACCGACTTTTTTTGATGTTTTTTTAACATTTTCATCTATCACTCGGAGCATTGTTTCGGCAGCTTCGAGGGTAGCGCCGGCACTTCCCTTGCCGGTGGAAGTCTTGATGAAGTCGGCCCCGCCGTCGATGGCCAGCTGCGACGCCTGGGCAATAAGGGCGGGGGAGGGAAGTTCGCAGGTCTCAAGGATGACCTTCAACGTGCGACCCTGACAGGCCTGCTTCATGGCCTTCACCTCTCGGACCACGCCGTCGACGTCGCCTTCCAGCATCAGGCCGCGGCTCAATACCATGTCCACCTCGTCGGCACCCTGGGCCACAGCATACTGCACTTCGGCCACCTTCAGTTCCAACGGCAATTGCCCATGGGGAAAAGCACCTGCCACCGAGGCCACACGGATGTCGCTGCCAGCGAGCACCCGCTTGGCCGCAGCGACAAAGCGAGGATAGACACACACAGCGGCAACGGGACCATAGGCTTCGCCTTGGAGCTCCAGGGTATGGCGACAGAATGCCTCCACCGTAGTGTCGGTGTCGGTAGCATGAAGCGTTGTGTTGTCGATGCAGGAGAACACCCTCCTGCTCAAGTCGATATCATTAACCATTCGGCAGCAACCGTTAACCCTTACACCAACAGTTTGTTGATTTTCTCCACGCGGCGTTGGTGGCGGCCACCCTCGAACTCGGTGTCAAGGAACTCGTCGACCACCTTCAGGGCCGTTGCCTCGTCGATGAAACGGGCGGGGATGGAGACGCAGTTGCAGTCGTTGTGCTGACGTCCAAGGTGGGCGATTTCGGGTGTCCAGCTGAGGGCGCAGCGCACGTTGGGATACTTGTTGACAGTCATCTGGACACCATTGCCGGAGCCGCAGATGACGATGCCGCGCTTGTATTCGCCGCGGTTGAGGGCAGAGCCCACCTGATGGGCGTAGTCGGGATAGTCGCAACTCTCGGTACTATCAGTTCCACAGTCCTTTACATCGAAACCACGCTGGCGCAGATGCTCGATGACTTTCAGTTTCAGTTCGTATCCTGCATGGTCGCAGGCTATAGGAATTATTTCTTTCATTTGGGTCATTGTTTAAAACTTTTTCATTTTGCAAAAGTACTATAAAAATGGAACTCTTTCAGAATGAGCCATCGCAACTTATCAACACATTTATTACCGATAGAGGTAAGGAAAAGAAAATCAGCCGTGAAGAAATTTTCAACACCGATTGGTTAAAACACCTGTTGGTTTCTGTCAGCAATAGTGTTGATAAAAAAAGAGGGTGGGGGAGATGTTGAAAACACACAGGTTTTTCAGTCACTTTTCAACAAAGAACGAGGAGGCTAACTTGCGTTGCGGTTTTAAACAATTGGTTGTTGGACTACAGTTTCAACAGACAGTTGAAAAAATACAATAGACATTGAATGTCAAAAGAAAAGACTGTGGAAAACCTGTTGATGGAAAAATGAAAACAATTACCTCAAAAAACAGTTACGGAATTATCAACAGAATTAACACCCAAAGAAAGAATCAAAAAAAATTAAAAAAGGAATAATAAGATTTTTTATTGCGATATGGGCTTTTTTTCGTACTTTTGCATTTTCAAACGAAAAAACAGATACATCGATGACCAACGAAGAATTGAAGCAGGAGATACTGCGACTGAAAAAGGAAAAGAACGCCGTCATATTGGGTCACTACTACCAGCGGCACGAAATACAGGAACTCTCCGACTACATTGGCGACAGCCTCGCCCTGGCGCAGCGCGCACAGGAAGCCACGGCAGACATCATCGTTTTTTGCGGCGTACATTTCATGGCCGAGACCGCCAAGATCCTTAACCCCACGCGCAAGGTGCTGCTGCCCGACATGGAGGCCAGTTGCTCGCTCGCCGAGAGCTGCAAGGCCGAGGACTTCGCCAAGTTCAAGGACGAACATCCCGACCACATGGTCATCTCCTACGTCAACTGCTCTGCCGAAATCAAGGCCCTCAGCGACCTCATCTGCACTTCCGGCAACGCCGAGAAACTGGTGCGTTCGCTGCCCGAAGACCAGAAGATCATCTTCGCCCCCGACAAGAACCTCGGCGGATACATCAACCAAGTCACCGGTCGCCAGATGGTACTCTGGAACGGCGTCTGCACCGTGCACGATGCCATGCAGGCCGAGGCGGTGCTTCAGCTCAAGGCCGAGCACCCCGGCGCCCCCGTCATCGCCCACCCCGAGTGCAACCCCGCCCTCCTGAAGGTGGCCGACTTCGTGGGCTCCACCAAGGCTATGCTTAATTATATCAAGGCCAGTGACGCCAAACAGTTCATCGTCGCCACTGAGACGGGCATCCTCTATGAGATGAAGAAGGAGAACCCCAGCAAGGAGTTCATCACCCTGCGCGACAACAAGAGCTGCGCCTGCGACGACTGCGCCTACATGAAGCTCAACACCCTCGAGAAACTCTACCGCTGCCTGCGCGACGAGCAGCCCGAGATTCTCATGAGCCCTGAGATGATCGAAGCCGCCAAGCGCCCCATCGTCCGCATGCTCGACATGAGCCGCCAGCTGGGCATCATCAAATGAGGGTCTATGGCGAGCAACCCCGATTTTGTACAGTATATCGTCGACCAGTGTAGTGGGGCAGGGGAGGTGACGGTCCGCAAGATGTTTGGCGACTATTGCCTCTACTGCAACGGCAAGCCCTGTGCGCTTGTGAGCGACAATGGTTTCTATGTGAAGCCCACCGACGCCGGACACAACCTGTTGCGCTCCGTCGACATGCGCCCACCCTATGAAGGAGCCAAGCCCTACTTCTACATTGAGGATGTCGACGACCATGACTACCTCGCAACGCTCCTGCGCACCACCTGCAGCGCGTTGCCAGAACCCAAACCCAAGAAAAGCATGAAACAATGATTGGTCAACCACAAGTATATGAGACCCTGGAGCGGATGGGCATTCCGTTCGACTACTACGAGCATCCCGAGGCGCCGACCATCGAGATTGCCGCCCAGTTCTACCGCGGCGAGGGCACCACGCTCTGCAAGAACCTCTTCTTCCGCAACCACAAGGGCAACCGCCACTACCTGGTCATTATGGACAGCCGCTACCCCATGGACATCCACGACATGGAGCACCGCCTGCACCAGGGCAAACTGAGCTTTGCCAGCGAAGAACGAATGATGCGCTACCTCGGCGTCAGGCCCGGCAGCGTCTCGCTGTTCACGCTCGTCAACGACCAGAACCACGAGGTGACCCTCTTCGTCGACAAGTACCTCCTCGAGGCCGAAAAAGTGAGTTTCCACCCCAACGACAACCGCGCATCGCTGGTGATAAGCAGGGACGATATGTTGAAGTTTATCCAACAAATCGGCAATCCCTACGAGATTGTTGAAATCTACGACCGGAATTGTTGATAACCCAGTAAAAACAATGTTTCACGTGAAACAATGAAGAAGACAGAATACATCGTTAGTGAGCAGCAGGAGTTGCTTGCCTTTTTGATAGAAAAAATGCCCGAAAGCAGCCGCAGCAGGGTGAAGGAACTGTTGGCACACAACGTCTACGTCGACGGCCGCCGCACCTCGCAGTTCAACTTTCCCCTCCAGCGTGGCATGACTGTTTCCATAGAAAAAGCCAGTGGCAAAGACAAGCTGCGCCCGCGCGACCTCGACATCGTCTACGAGGACCAGCACCTCTTTGTGGTCAACAAGCACGAGGGCTTGCTCAGCAACAGCAAGCACCCCAACGACAAGAC
>DGTB01000167.1:12254-21926 GCA_002394185.1 Bacteroidales bacterium UBA4347
TTGTTCACCGCCTGGACCGCGACACCAGCGGCCTCATGGTGGTCAGCAAGAGCAAGGAGGTGAGCCAGAAATTCGAGGAGGACTGGAAGGGCATGGTCTTCGACCGCCGCTACGTGGCCGTGGCCTGGGGCCACATAGAACCTCCAAAAGGGGAGGTCAAAAGCTGGTTCACCGACGGCGAATACTGCGTCCTCTCGTCGCCCACGGACAACGGCGGCAAGCTCGCCGTGACGCACTACGAGGTGAAGCAGACCTCGCGCCGCTACTCGCTGGTTGAGTTGAAGTTGGACACCGGCCGGCGCAACCAGATCCGCGTCCATCTGCGCGACCTGAAACACCCCGTGGTCCACGACCCCATGTACGGCTACAAGGAAGACCTCTCGCCCGTCAACCGCCTTTGCCTCCACGCCTTCCGCCTTTGCTTCAAGCATCCCGTCACCGGACGCCGCCTGCAGTTCGAGACCCCCATCCCCTCGGCCTTCCAAAAACTGATGGAACTTTGAGCCGGGAGAATGCCCCGAATTGGCGTTAAAAACAGTTAAATTACATATTCAACAAATTTGATTACAGTGAGTTACGTGTATACATTGCACGTAACTCGCTGCTATACAGTATTTAAGACGTACCCACTCTTACTCCCCTCTTACTCCTCTCTATACCTACCCTTTATTAACACTTGGTTTTGAAAGAGTTGAGTAATCGATAATAAAGGCAATGATTATTGACGATATTGATAATGTGCGAGTTAGGTGTGCGTCTTTTTGCGGTGTGATGGGGGGAGAGGACGGTGGGCCGGCGAGGGGAGGGAGGGAGAAAAATGGGCGAAAGGAAGAAAAAAAACAGGGTGTGGACAATATTATTGCTTTGTTCGCGTTAAAGATGTTGATATGTATAAAAAGGGAATAGTTATAATGGTATTCATAGCGCTGGGTGTCAGTGCGATGGCGCAATGGCGACCTGCCAGCGAGGTAGACACCTGGAGCGACCGTCAACCGGCGGAGCGGAGTGCTTTCCGCGAGGGTGACGACACGTCGCGGTGGGATTTCCACCTGTCGACGGGGACGGCGATGGTGACTGTTGGCGGCCGTGGCAACGCCTATATCTGGGCGGCGCCGAAGGTGGAATACCGTGCCAGCGACCGGCTGAGCCTCTATGGTGGCTTTTCCGCCGTGGGGTCGCTGCTGGGCGGCTACGAGCTGAGGGGCTATGAACGCAGCTATGCGCCTCGTAGGCGTGGCACGCAGGTGGTCAGCGGCGGCGTGGGCGCCGAGTATCGCGTCAACGAGCGTCTGAGCATCTGGGCTTCGCTGGAGCATACCGGCGGCTGGCACGAGTCGTTGTGGATACCCGACGGCGAGTCGATGCCTGTGGGCGTGACGACTCTCAGCGGCGGTTTCAGCTATGCGCTGAGCGAAGAGTCGCTGCTGGAGTTCCACTTCCACGTGGTGCACGACCATTACGGCAACGACGCCCTTGGCTTGCTGGGACACCCCTATTACGGCTGCGGTGTGCCGAGCTACGAGCTGTACTGCGGCCCTTGGCCCTGGTAGGGGAATGAAAAAGCAGCAAATGAAAAAGAGAAAAAGAACAACTGAATGGAATACAACACTCAACGAGAAAAACTTAAGATTACTGACTACGGGCGTAACGTCATGAAGATGATTGAATACGTCAAGACTATCGCCGACCGTGCGGAGCGCACGCAGATGGCTTACCTCATTGTGGAGACCATGGCATTGGTGAACCCCAAGATCAAGGAGCGTACCGACTACCGTCATATCCTGTGGGACCACCTGATGCTGATGTCCGACTACGAGCTGGATGTGGACAGCCCCTATCCCGTGGTGCGTGAAGAGGCCGTTTCCTTCCATCCCAAACACATTGACTACAGCAACAGCAGGATACGCTATCGTCACTACGGCCGTGCCCTGGAGGACATGATCCGCGCCGTGGCCGAAATGCCCGAGGGCGAGGAGAAGAGCCTCCTCTCGCAGCAGATTGCCCACACGATGAAGCGGCAGTACCTGCAATGGAACCGCGACTCGGTGGACGACGGCCTCATCCGCGAGCAGCTCGACGAGCTCTCCGGCGGGCGCATCACCCTGCCGCCCGACTTCCAGTTCCGCGACTCGAAGATATATCTCGACGCCATGGCAGCCGTGGCCGCCAAGAAGGAAGCCGGCGAAAAGAAAAAGAAGAAAAAGAAGAAAAAATGAGCAGTTTTGAAATCATAGGCGGACGCAAGCTCAAAGGCGAGATAGTGCCGCAGGGCGCCAAGAACGAGGCTCTGCAGGTGCTGTGCGCCGTGCTGCTCACCTCTGAGAAGGTGCGCATAGAGCATGTGCCCGACATACGCGACGTGAACAAGCTTATCGACCTGCTGAAGCTCCTCGGAGTCAGCGTGCGCGAGGATGTGCCATCGGCATGCGAGAGTGGCCGCACCTTCGAGTTCCAGGCCGACCAGGTGAACCTCGAGGTGCTGCAGAGCCCGCAGTTCCGCGAGCAGGCCGGAGCCCTTCGTGGCAGCATCATGCTTGTGGGTCCGTTGCTGTCGCGGTTCGGACAGGCCGTGGTGCCGCAGCCCGGTGGCGACAAGATAGGGCGCCGCCGTCTGGACACCCATTTCATCGGCATGGAGCGCCTGGGCGCGGAGGTGGAATACAAGCGCAACGCCTACCTCGTTAGCGCCAAGAAACTCAAGGGGTGCTACATGCTCCTCGACGAGGCCTCCGTCACCGGCACGGCCAATATCATCATGACCGCCGTCATGGCCCGTGGCACCACCACCATCATGAACGCCGCCTGCGAGCCGTATGTCTACCAGCTCTGCAATATGCTCAACCGCATGGGTGCCAAGATTACGGGCGTGGGCAGCAATCTGCTGACCATTCGTGGCGTCAAGGAGCTGCACGGTTGCGAACACCGCCTGCTGCCCGACATGATCGAGGTGGGCTCCTTCATCGGCATGGCCGCCATGACGCAGGGTGACATTACCATCAAGAACGCGCAGGTGCAGCATCTGGGCCTCATCCCGCAGGTGTTCCGCCGCCTGGGCATCGAGGTGTGGCAGAAAGGCGACGACCTCTATGTCCCCGCTCAGGAGCACTATGAGATTGAGCGTTTCATGGATGGCTCCATCATGACCATCGCCGATGCCCCGTGGCCGGGTTTCACGCCCGACCTCATCAGCATCGCCCTCGTGGTGGCCACGCAGGCCAAGGGCAGTGTGCTCATCCACCAGAAGATGTTCGAGAGCCGTCTGTTCTTCGTCGACAAGCTTATAGACATGGGGGCGCAGATTATCCTCTGCGACCCGCACCGCGCCACCGTCATCGGACTCGACCGCGAACACAAGCTGCGCGGCGTGCGCATGACATCGCCCGATATCCGTGCCGGTGTGGCATTGCTCATTGCCGCTCTCAGCGCTGAAGGCAAGAGCCGCATTGACAACATAGAACAAATCGACCGGGGCTACCAGCGCATCGACCAGCGCCTGGCCAAACTCGGTGCTGAAATTAGAAGAGTAGAATAATAAACCATCACTAACATAACTCATAATACGACATGTTCAGTTTTTTCAAACGCAAATACGAACCTCGCCCCATCTTTGCCGCCCTTGGCACTGACA
This sequence comes from Bacteroidales bacterium UBA4347, assembly GCA_002394185.1. Lineage (GTDB taxonomy): Bacteria > Bacteroidota > Bacteroidia > Bacteroidales > P3 > Colimorpha. The sequence goes on from DGTB01000167.1 coordinate 15,883, forward strand.
TGCATTGTCATCTGGTGCCGAAGGTTGACGACGGCTCCAAGTGTGTAGAAGAGAGCGTGGAGTGCCTCAACACCCTCAAAGCCGTGGGCTACAACAAGGTTATCATTACCCCCCACTTCCAGACTCCCCGTTTCGAGAACGACGAGGACGATATCCGTCGCCGTTTCGAGGAACTGAAGAAACAGGCCCTTGATGCCGGTGTGGAGATAGAGATGGCCGGCGTGGGAGGTGAATACCGCATCGACAGCGGTTTCCACAAGCGTCTCGAGAATCCCCGCTTCCTGCAGGTGGCAGGCAAATATGTGCTCGTTGAGTTCTCTCTGCACCAGCAGATGATGGGTTGCGACGAGATGATTTTTGACATGCAGATGAAGGGCTATGAGGTAATCCTTGCTCATCCTGAGCGCTACCCATACCTCAATGTCCACGGCACCCGCATGGAGCAACTCAAGAACCAGGGCGTCTACTTCCAGACCAATGTCCTCTCGCTGGGAGGATTCTATGGCGAGGAAGCCAAGAAGCGCGCTTACCAGATGATTGAGAACGGCTGGGTGGAGTTCATGGGTACCGACACACACAACACCATGTACGCCCAGGCCCTTGTCGACCTCAGCCACGACCGCAAGGTGGAGAAGCTTCTCGAGAAATACGAGTTTATGAATAAAACATTGTAAAACCTATGAATAGTCTCAATGCCGTGTCGCCCATCGACGGGCGCTACCGTTCCAAGTGCGAACCCCTCGCCAAATACTTCTCCGAGGGTGCTCTGATAAAATACCGTGTCCGTGTCGAGGTGGAGTATTTCATTGCCCTCGCCGACCGTCTCAAAGAACAGCGTCCTGCCCTGGCCACCGTAGCCGCCAAAGCCGAGCAGCTGCGCGATATCTACCGCCAGTTTACCGACGACGATGCCCAGGCCATCAAGGACATCGAAAAGACCACCAACCACGATGTGAAGGCCGTGGAGTACTTCCTTAAAGGCAAGTTCGACCAAATGGGACTCCAGGAACTGAAAGAGTTTATCCATTTCGGCCTCACCTCGCAGGACATCAACAACACCTCTGTGCCGCTGAGCATGAAAGAATGCCACGACGAGGTTCTTCTTCCCGCCTACCGCAATATCCTCAACCTCCTGCAGGCCAAAGCCGAGGAGTGGAAGGATATCCCTATGCTGGCCCACACCCACGGCCAGCCCGCTTCGCCCACCACGCTGGGCAAGGAGTGGGGTGTTTTCGCCTATCGTCTGCGTCGTCAGCTTGACGAGTTGGAGCGCATCCCCTTCACCGCCAAGTTCGGTGGCGCCACGGGCAACTTCAATGCCCATTTGGCGGCCTTCCCGGACATCGACTGGCGCGCCTTCGGCAACGACTTTGTGGCCAACCACCTCGGCCTCGAGCGTCAGCAGCTCACCACTCAGATTGAGAACTACGACATGATGGCCGCCTGGTTCGACGCCTGCAAGCGCATCAATGTCATCCTCATCGACCTCTGCCGCGATGTGTGGACCTACGTCTCCATGGAGTACTTCAAGCAGCGCATCAAGGCCGGCGAGGTGGGTTCCAGCGCGATGCCGCACAAGGTGAACCCCATCGACTTTGAGAATGCCGAGGGCAACCTGGGTTTGGCCAATGCCATCTTCGAGCACTTGAGCCACAAACTCCCCATCAGCCGCATGCAGCGCGACCTCACCGATAGCACCGTCAGCCGTAATATAGGTGTCCCCATTGCCCACACCATGATTTCCCTCGCCTCGCTCGAGAAAGGCCTCGGCAAGCTGTTGCTCAACGAGCAGGCCCTCTATCGCGACCTGGAGAACAACTGGGCCGTCGTGGCCGAAGCCATCCAGACCATCCTCCGTTCGGTGGGCTACCCCAATCCCTACGAGGCTCTCAAGCAGCTTACGCGCACCAACGAGAAGGTCACTGCCGACACCATCGCAGCCTTTGTCGATACCCTCGACGTGACGCCCGACATCAAGGAGCGTATCCGTCGTATCACCCCGCATAATTATATCGGTTACAGCCTGTGAAACTCCGTCGGAATTTCACTCTGAGGCAGCTTAAGCCATACAGTGCACGATGTGCGCTGTATGGCCTTTTTGTAGTGCTCAGCGTGGTCTTCACCATGTGTACCGCTCTCTCTGTGGCCGACTTCCTGAAGATTCTTTTCGGCACCGGCGACGCGGCACCTGTTGCCTCGGGCAACCTTGTGGCCATATGGCTCGACCGTCTCTATGCCTGGCTCATCTCCTTCGGTCAGCTCCATGCCCTGCTGCTTTTTGCGGGCATCATCTTCGTGCTCTACGCGCTCAAGAATGTCTTCTCCTACCTTTCTGCCATCGAGATTTCCATCATCCGCACCAGCGTTGTACGCACCCTGCGCAACTCCATGTTCCGCAAGGCCATGCGTCTGCCAATGAGCTACTACGACAACCACCGCAAAGGCGATGTCATGGCCCGTTTCACGAGCGACATGGTCGAGTATGAGGAGGGCATCCTTGGTTCCATCCAGATGCTCCTCACCTCCATCATCAGCATGACGCTCTATCTATTTATGTTGTTCTATATCAACGTGAAGCTGACACTTTTTGTCCTTTGTATGCTACCTTTGGTAGCCTTTGTCATCTCCGGTATCTCTCACCGTCTCAAACGCAGCTCCAAGGTGGTGCAGGAAATGAACTCCTATCTCGTTTCCCTCACCGACGAGACCATTGGTGGACTCAAGGTTATCAAGTCTTATACCGCCATTGACTTTTCCAATCGCCGTTTCCGCTCCTACAATCGCGAGTATACACGCCGCCGCACCCTCATGTTGCGCCGCATCGATGCCGCTTCGCCCGTGAGCGATTTCCTCGGCAACACCATCGTCATTGGCATTCTTCTCTTCGGCGCATGGCTGGTCTTCAATGGTGACCAGGGGCTCACCTCAGAGCTCTTCATCTCTTATGTGATGCTGTTTGTGCTGATGATTCCTCCGGCCAAGGACTTCTCTACCGGCTTCTCCCAAATCAAGAAAGGCCGTGCCTGCGCCGACCGTATCGAGGCTTTCCTTGGCGAAGAAGATGAACCCGACGAACTGCTTCCACAAAAACCCTCCGTGCATCCGCATTCTACTCCTCAAGAGGTGCCCCCCGACGTGGAGTTCCGCCATGTTTCGTTTGCCTACAAGCCCGGAGTGACTGTGCTGGACGACATAAGCTTTGATGTTCCACGTGGAACAACGGTGGCTCTCGTAGGCTCCTCCGGCAGCGGCAAGTCCACCATCGCCGACCTCATCTGTCGCATGTACACCTGCACGCATGGCGAGATACTCCTCCATGGCGAGGACATCCTTTCCATGCCCCTGCCGCGCCTGCGGGCACACATCGGCGTGGTGGCGCAGGACACCCTGCTCTTCAACGACACCGTGGCGGCTAATATCGCCTTCGGCAAATCCGACGCCACACGCGACGAGGTGGAGCGCGCCGCCCGTGCCGCCCAGGCCCACGATTTCATCATGCAGCTGCCTGAAGGCTACGACACCAACCTTGGCGAAGGTGGCGGTCTGCTCAGCGGTGGCCAGCGCCAGCGTATCAGCATTGCGCGCGCCCTGCTTCGTAACCCGGATTTACTCATCCTCGACGAGGCCACCTCGGCCCTTGACACCGAGAGCGAGCGCCAGCTGCAGGCCACCCTCAACGAGGTGCTTCGTGGCCGCTCGGCCATCGTCATTGCCCACCGCCTCTCCACCATCGTGGGCGCTGACTGCATCATTGTCCTCGACCACGGCCGCATCGTCGAGCGTGGTACCCACACCGAGCTCATGGCTCTCCATGGCCGCTATGCCGAACTTGTTGCACTGCAAAGTTTCTAAGCGCCATGAAACGTCTCCGCCTGCTTCTCCTCTTTGTGCTGTCGCTGCTGCCGCTCCAGGCGCAGGAGCCTGTGGCTCCGGTCACCGACTGGCTGGCCACTGTCGACGAAGCCTCGCAGCAGATAGTGCTCTCCTGGCGTCCCAGCGCCGACACGCAGGCCATGGGCTACCACATCTGCACCGGCACCCCCTGCCTCTACTATGATACCGTCTTCGGGCGCATGGACACCACCTACATCTGTACGGACCATCTGGCCACCGAACGCCATACCTATTGTGTCCACGTCTTCGACAGCGCCTACAACGCCAGCTCCCTCACCCCGGCCTTCGGCAATATGGTGCTAAGCGCCGATGTGCCGCGTTGCGACACCATGGTCACCGCCCGCTGGACTCCCTACATAGGCATGCCCGGAGGCGTGGCGGCCTACCGGCTCTTGGCACGGCTCGAACCCTACGACGACGAGTACACCGTCCGTGCCGTCGTCGACAGCACGGGGCCGTTCGAACACTCCTTCGCCATTGCCGAGGGCACCATACGTGTGTGGCTCAAGGTGGAGGCGTCGGGTTATGACCGGGGCGCCGGCGTGCCGCCGCTGGTTTCGACAAGCAACATCGTCGCCGTCGAACGGCGCACTGCCGACACCGCCGAGCACCTCGACATACTCTCCATCGAATACGACAGCATAGACATGTGCAACCGTCTGGCCATCGACGTGGACACGGCCTTCCATGCCAGCCCCTACACCCTCTGGCGCAGTGTCGACGGCGACCCCTGGGATTCGCTTGCCGTGCTGTCCCTGGGCGAGGTCCCGCTGCGATATGTCGACAACAGGGTCACCCCTCGCAACCTGCAGCATTGCTACCGCCTTGCGGTGAACGACGCCTGCGGGCTCAATCCACGCTACAGCGACAGCGTTTGCATCGTGGTCCCCACGCCTCCCGCGCCGGCCCAGGCCATCCCCAACATCGTGGTTTCGGGCGACCCTGCCAATGGCACCTTCCTGCCTCGACTGCGCGGCCTCATGGGCGACCTTTACGAACTTTACATCTACGACCGCAACGGCCTTCTGGTCTATTCCACCACCGACCCCACCGCCGGGTGGACCCCCGCGGACTCCAACCCGCAGGGGGTGTATGCCTATTCGCTCCGCTGCCGTTTCAACAATCGGCGTATCAAGATATTCACCGGCTCTGTGCTGGTAATCAAATAATCGTCCAAGCAACCCTAATACCCAAGCAATGAAGATAGCCCTCTATTATCGCTACATCGATCCTGCCGACCTTCCGGCCTACGACCACCTCTGTGCCGAACTGCAGCGCGCCGGCGTCGAAGCGCTCACCGTCCGCGACGGCGACAGCGTCGACGGTTTCGACTACCTCTTTTCTATCGGTGGCGACGGCACCCTGCTCTCCTCCGTGCAGTTTATCCACAGCACGCACCCCGACGCTTTTCCGCCCATTCTGGGCATCAATTTCGGCCATCTGGGCTTCCTGACCACCGCCGGCAAGGAAAACCTCGCCACCCTCGTCTCCGACCTCCTGGCGGGCCGTTTTACGCTCGAGCGCCGCACCCTGATCCGGGTGGAACGTACGGATGGCGGCGAGCAGAAGATGGAGAACTATGCCCTCAACGAGGTCTTCCTCCACCGCCCCGAGGCTTCTTCGATGCTGCGCACCGAGGTCTACGTCGACGACCTCTACGTGGCCACCTATGCCGGCGACGGCGTCATCGTGGCTTCGCCCACGGGCTCCACGGCCTACAGCCTCTCCTGCGGCGGCCCCATCCTTACGCCCGACTGCGGCTGCTTCGTCATCACTCCCATCGGCGCCCACACCCTCACCCTGCGCCCCATCATCGTGCCCGACAGCTCGCGCCTGCGCCTCGCCACCATCCCCGCTTCGCACCATGCCGGCACCCCGGCGACCGCCGAACCCTTCACCCTCGGCATGGACTCGCGCCGCGTCACCCTCTACGGCTCCGCCACGCTCAATCTCCATCGTGCCCCCTTCGCCATCCATCTGATCCGAATGAACACGCAGAACTTCTTCTCCGCCATCCGCGACAAGCTCATGTGGGGCACCGAGGTGAGACAATAAACCCGGGTCAAAACCCTACCTGCGACGTGCCAAATACGGCCGTTCTTATATTGTTCTTATATTGTTTACATATTGTTCTTATATTGTTCCTATAT
>DGTB01000168.1 GCA_002394185.1 Bacteroidales bacterium UBA4347
TGTTCTTTGCCGGCGGGCCGACGGAGCTTCACCTCTACGCCTTCGTGCAGAACGAGCAGGGGCGCTGCTCCGAGACGGCCTACGCCCTTGTGGACGAGGTGGCCGAGACGCAGGAAATGGTTGATACTGAGACAGGTGAGATCATATCCACAGCGCCCGTGGAGGTCCACGAAAGCGCGGCGCCTGCCGGCCATGGGTACACGCCCACGGACCCGGGGCCGCTATGACAATTACGATTGCTATAAATTACTGCAGGAGGCTGCGGATGGCCAGCTCATAGCCCTGGAGGCCGAGGCCGCAGATCATGCCGCGACAGGCGGAGGTGACGAAGGAATGGTGGCGGTAGTCCTCGCGGGCGAAGATGTTGCTGAGGTGCACCTCGACCTTGGGGGCGGGGACAGCAAGGAGAGCGTCGCGCAGGGCCACGGAGGTGTGGCTGTAGCCACCGAGGTTGACGATGAGTCCGTCGGCCGTGAAGCCCACCTGCTGGATATGGTTGATGAGCTCGCCCTCGACGTTGCTCTGGTAATAGCCAATCTCCACATCGGGGAAGGTGGTACGGAGCTGGGCGAGGAGTTGTTCCATGGTGGTGGTGCCGTAGACCTCGGGCTCGCGACGGCCGGTAAGGTTGAGGTTGGGTCCGTTGATGATATCTATCTTCTTCATATCTTTGATTTTGTGTCGGTTTGCAAAATGATGAAAGGCGCCAGCCAATGGGTCAGCGGCAGGTGCAGCAGCGCATTGAGCAGGTCCGAGGCGAAGCCCTTGAGGCCAGGGCGATTGGCGTTGTAGAACCCCTTGTGCACGTGCAGGCGGGCTCCGTAAGGGGACAGCATGCCCCTGTACACGGAGATGGGAACGATGCGCTCCGTCCAGCTGCCGGTGGCGGGGTCGCAGGTATTGTAGGCATCCATCCAGGGTAGATGCCTGTCCCCATCCATGCACCTCAGTATATCCTCATAGTTCAGACCACGGGTGCAGAAGGCCCAGGAGACGCGCTCCTGCTCGGGCATGGCGGGAAAATGCTCTTGGATAAACGCCCATCGCATATGGAAGAACTGGGACTCGTCGCTCTCCATGATGCGGCGCAGACGGCGTCGGACCCACGGGTTGTAGGGCGTGGAGCCGGTGGTGAAGAGCATTTTGACGCGGGGACTGACAGCATAGATGTCGGCAAAGAAGTCCTCGAGGCAATAGATATGCTCAATGACATCCATGCCCATCAGGATATCGGGCACCACATTGTTCTCCTTGCACCAGCTGCGCAGCGTGACGGAATCGCCTGTAAGGACCACGTCGGGTCCCTCTCCTACAGCCTGAGAGACAGCACGCACCGCCTCGGCAGCCTGAGGGTTGAGGTCGACATATACCACCTTCCCCACACCGCAACGTTTGGCCGTCAGGCTGAGGAAGCCATGACCACCACCATAATCCACCAGGGTCAGTTCGTCCGGACGTTTGGCGGCAGCATCGAGGACACGGCGCAGGCAACGGTGGTAGATGGCCATGTAGTAGTCAATATTGGGCAGCATCTGCAGGATGTAACTGCGACTATAGTCGCTCAAGGGGAGCGCATCATAGTCGATGCTTTTCAGAGTATGGGCCAGACTATTCATAAGGGGAAAAAGAAAGCCGCTCCGCGTTGCGCGAAGCGGCTTTTCTATCTGGATTCTTAGAGAATCATTAGATGATACCCTGAGCAACCATGGCTTTGGCAACGCGCATGAAGCCGGCGATGTTGGCGCCCTTCACGTAGTTGATGTGGCCATCAGCCTCGCGACCGTGCTCGACGCACATGTCGTAGATGTTGTTCATGATGGTGTGGAGGTTCTTGTCGACCTCTTCAGCAGTCCAGTTGCGGTGCTCAGCGTTCTGGCAGATCTCGAGGCCAGAGGTGGCAACACCACCGGCGTTGACAGCCTTACCGGGGCCGAAGGGAACCTTGGCGGCCTGGATGGCGGCGATAGCGGCGGGCTGGCAACCCATGTTGGAGACCTCAGCAACATACTTCACGCCATTGGCGAGGAGCATCTTGGCATCTTCCTCGGCGAGCTCGTTCTGGAAGGCGCAGGGCATGGCGATGTCGCACTTCACAACCCAGCTCTTCTTGCCGGCGGTGAACTTGCACTGGCCGGGGAACTTGTCGGCCATATCCTGAACCTTGTTGCGGTTGGAGGCACGCATGACAAGCATGTAGTCAATCATGTCTTTGGTGATACCGTTCTCGATCTCGCAGACACCGTCGGGGCCGCTGATGGCGACGACCTTGGCACCGAGTTCGACAGCCTTGGTGGCAGCACCCCAAGCAACGTTACCGAAGCCGGAGAGGGCGATGCGCTTGCCAGCGAGGGTGTCACCCTTCTCGCGGACCATGCGGTCGACATAGTAGATGGCACCGAAACCGGTGGCCTCGGGACGGATGAGGGAACCACCCCAGCCGTAGCTCTTGCCGGTCAGAGCACCAGTGGAGTGCTCGCGGGCGAGTTTCTTGTAGGCACCATAGAGGTAGCCAATCTCACGGCCGCCAACTCCGACGTCGCCGGCGGGGCTGTCCTGGTCGGGACCGATGTTGCGCCACAGCTCATACATGAAGGCCTGGCAGAAGCGCATGATTTCGGCGTCGCTCTTTCCAACGGGGTCGAAGTCGGAACCACCCTTACCGCCGCCGAGAGGCAGCATGGTGAGGCTGTTCTTGAAGATCTGCTCGAAGCCGAGGAATTTCAGCATGGAGACGTTGACAGCCTTGTGGAAACGGAGACCACCCTTGTAGGCGCCGAGGGCGGCGTTGAACTGCACGCGGTAGCCGAGGTTGGTGCAAACCTCACCCTTATCGTTGACCCAGGTCACACGGAAGGTGAAGATACGGTCGGGCTCGACAATGCGCTCGACAATCTTGTTAGCCTCGAACTCGGGGTGCTTGTTGTATTCCTCTTCGATGGTCTCAAGGACCTCGCGGACGGCCTGTAAGTATTCGTTTTCACCGGGATGTTTGGCCTCCAGGTTGGCCATAATTTCATTTACTTTCATGTTACTCAATTTATTATGTTAAACATTGATTTTATTTGAATACCGCAAATGTACACTTATTTTTTCAAATGGAAAAATTTTTTTTCAAATTTTTTAAAATTTATTAATAATAGCAAGTGTCGACAAAATTCTTGATGCGCGGCTTGACATATTCACGGTCCTCCATGAAGGCCATATGGCCGACGTTGTCGAGCAGAAGTATCTCAGAATGACGAGGCAACATAGCCTGCGAGATGGCTATTTCGAGGGGGATGCGATTGTCTTTCTTGCCATAGATGAAGAGCACCGGGACCTCCAGTTGCTGCAGCACGGCGATGCGCGAGGGGCGGGCCATCATGCCTTTCTGCGCTGCGATGATAGACTCGGCCCGGGTTTCGAGACACTGGTCCTGCAGGTCCTTGATGTCCTGCGAAAGGGCTGTACGGTTGGCGTCGTCGAAAAGAGTTGGGACAAAGTTGACAATATACGAGGCGCGGTTCTCCATCACCTGCTCGCAAACCGCTTTGCGACAAGCCTGATGGTGCTCGCTGTCACAGAGGGCATGGGAGTTGATGAGCCCCAGGCCGCGAAGTGAGTAGGGATACTTTTCGGCAAAAGCCAAAGCGACATAGCCACCCATGGAATGGCCGACCATAACGCACTGGTCGACACCGGCTTCATCGAGCACCGTCTTCACGGTGCGGGCCATAAAGTCCATCGAATGCACCTCGGCGAAAGTCTCGGTATGACCATGGCCGGGGAGGTCAATGGTGATTACACGAAGGTCGTGCATATAGGAGAGCACATAGGAGCTCCAGACATCGAGACTCTGCAGGAAGCCGTGGAGAAGAACCAGAGCCTTGCCATTGCTGCGGCCTTCGTCGCGATAGTGGACGGCCCGGCCGTCGACCATGATAATGCGGTGTTGTTCCATGATGCTATGTATTGGTTATTGTTCTCTGAAGCGGACGGAGACGCCCGATTTGCCATTCTTTTTGACGTTTACATTGCCGTAGGCCGAGATGATGACCCGGGAGTTGTCGATGCCCTGTTCGGCCATAAAGTCACGTATGAGGCGGCCTCGTTCGAGGGAAAGGTTGTAGCAGAGTTTGTCGTCGGTTCCGGCCACATCGATACAGAACTCGGCGACACCATTGGGCTGGTGGCTGAGGAACTGAGCCAGCTGCTCAAGCTGCAGGCGCGCGACGGGGGTGAGGTCGGAACCGTTGTCCGTGAAATCGACGGCATACAGCTGCACCGGCTTGTCAGAAGAAACGAGAACGGGGAAGGTATAGCCTTTGAGACGCTGATTGGCCTTCACACCAGGCTTGAGGATGACGGCAGGCACAAAATAGAGGCCTGCGTCGCCCATGATGGCATAGCTCTTGCCTTTGTGGATATTGATAGTGAGGGTGTTGCTCTCGCCAGAGCAATCGACCACCTGCACCACCGACTGCTGAATCATGTCGGCCACACGGACACGAAGCAGGTTGGACTCCATGCCGAGGATGTCGAGCGTGTAGGGTTCATACGAGTTGGATACGTCGTGCCACGTGGGGAAGCTGAAAGCCGAATAGGTGCCGAGACTGGAATTGACGGAAAGGAAGATACGTTTCTCATCGGGGCTGAAGCTGAGGGAAGTCTCAGTATAGCCTGAATTGATTTCCTTGCCAGCATTCTGGGGCGTAGACCATGAGGTCCAGTCCTGTATGTTCGTACGTGTAACCATGTAGACATCGCTGTAGCCCAGACCTCCACGGCCATCGGTAACGAAATAGAGGGTCTTGAGGTTGCGGCTCATGATGGGACAACGCTCGGAATAGGGCGTGTTGATGGTGGGTCCCAGATTGACGGGAGTGCCCCACGTGTTATTATTATAAGGAATAAAGTAGAGGTCGGTAGCCAGGGCGGTGTCGCCATGGAAATAGGCGCCCGAGGACTGGACATTGTATCCGTTGGGACGGTCGGAGGCCAACAACAGGCCACTGCCGTCGGGCAACATGTAGGCGTCGGTCTCTATATAGTCGGTGTTGACCGGATATGGCGGGATATCGGTAATGCGCCAGGAATCACCGTCCTTTTCGGCCATCATGATGTTGCCATCGGATCCCAGCAGCATGCGGGTACCGCCAGCATAGAATCCAAAGAGCGTAAGGCCTTCGTTGCTGAACAGAGACGCAAAGGGCACTTCGCCGGCAGGACGCCACTGTCCACCCTCCTTGACGGCATAGCAGATGCGGCGGCTGGCTCCGGCCGTACGGGTGAAATAAAGGCGCCCGTCAGCCTCGTTGAGGCAGGGATTCATCACATGATATGTCGCGGAAAACTCCTTGGTAAGTCTACGATTTGTAGCGGCAGCGGAGAGGATGCGCTGCAACTCCTTGTACTCCGTACTATTGATATTCTCGAAGCAAATGTCGAACGTACGCACACGGTCCAGGGCGGCCTGATAGTTGCGGCCGGTAAGCATCACCTGTATCATACGCTGCAGGGGGACGATGGCAATCTTTTTGCCCATCAGCTGGCGGACATATCCGGCATAGCGGCTGTACTCCACCTCGAGGAAGTCCTCCATAAGGTTGATGCGGTCAATAATCTTGGCAGACTCAAGGTCGTTTTCGATGGCACGCTTGTAGGGGAAATCGGGATTCTCACGCTCGAAGCGCTTGATGGGATCGCCGTTGCCCTCGGCGGCATGCCAAGAGTAATAGAGGTTGTAGATGTCGTTATAAGCGGGGTCGAGCTTGAAATGTTCCAAATAGTAGCGTGCGGCGGCAACATCCTGCTCCTTGGCAAGGAGGGTGCGTACCTCGGCCAGTGCCTTGTCGGCCAACGAAATATTGGGATATGTATTGGCAAAGAGCGCATAGTCCATAGCCGTTTTGCACTTGGCATAAGTCACGTCGAGCAGATTGTCGAGGCGGTCGCGAGCCTGCTGGCTTTCGTCGCTGGTAGGGTAGCGGTCGAGGAATTCCTTATATCCAGCCACATCGTTGCGTTTGCTGGCGGTGGCGTATGCCATGCGGCTCTTCTGCTTCTCGGCAGAACGCTGCACCGACGGACTCAACGGATAGCGCGCGGCGATGGCATCCACCTGCTCCTCGGTTTCGGTGCCCTCGAACATGCCTGGGGCCAGACGGGACAGACGCTGTTCCATCTGTTCGGCCTCGGTGGTTCCGGGATATACATCGATGAAGTGATAGTAAGCATCGGCAGTGCCCTTCTTCAGACAGTCATCGTAGACCTGGTTGATGCGACGCTGACGGAGCAGGCGCACCAGCTCCATGTCGATGCCAAAGGCGTCGAGATAAGTATCCAACTCCACACCGGTCATATCGGTACGCACCTCGATGGTGTTGTAGGCGGCATCGATAATAGCCTGCTTGGTCTGGCGGATGGTGGTGAGGGTAATGCCGTTACGCACCAGCCGGGCCAACTCGCCGGTATGGTCGTCCTCAATGAGCTTGATGTGGCAGGCCTCTGCACGCTGGATATACTTCATGGCCATGGGCAGATTGCGCATGGGATGGGAATTGTCGAAATAGAATTGCGACAAATTGAAGAGGGCCTCCACATCGTCCGGCGATTTGGCATAGGCCTTGTTCAACTTGGTGAAACGGGACTGATAATCGCTTAAAGAATCGAGCAGCACGCTCTGCCCCATCGTTGCGGTGGCCAGCATGCAGCTTCCCAATATAGTCAACAATCTTTTCATCTTCACTATTTTATTGAGCTCAATATATCCGTAAATTCAAATTCCATTTCCTCAAAGGTATCCTTGGTGGTCTCCAGCCGGAACTCCACCGAGGTGCCCTTGTCCTTGAAGTATGTCATGAAAAACTGGTAGTCCTTCTGGTCCGACGGGTTGGTGTAGGCCCCGATGTAGCCGATGCCACCGTTCGAAGGCAACCCGTTGCCTTTGCTATACTCCTTGAGCGACTGGAATGGCTGAGCCTCATAGCGCTCGTAGGCCAAATCGTAGAGGTCGCCGTCATAGTTCTTGTTGACGTAGATACGCAAGAACGGCAGCACGGTGTCACCCTCCATGTCCACCAGCACATGGCCCGTGTAGCAATAGAGATACACATCGCCGCCCTCGGCCAGTTCGAACGTGCGCAGATAGCGCCAGTCCTCGTTGTTGAGTCTATAGGTGACGTTGGTGCCAGGGATGGTGAGCTGTGCCGATGCCACAGTGGCCGTCAGCAGCAACACCGCAGTTGCAAGAAGTTTCTTTATGTTTTTCATCGTTTTCATTTTTCGAGTCTTTGGTTGTAAAAGTCTATCAGTCGGTCTGCCAGCTTGCCCTCGTTGTATTGCTCGGCAATGAGCCTGGCGGCAGCGGCGCCCACGCGGTTGCAGAACCCGTCGTCGTCCAGGCAGCGTTTGATCTGCCGGGCAAACTCCTCGGGGCTGTTGGCAATGAGAAGATTCTCGCCGTCGGTATAATCGATGCCCTGGGCTCCGACGGAGGTGGTCACCACGGTCTTGCCAGCAGACATGGCCTCGATGATTTTCACTCTTATGCCACTGCCGCTGAGCAGGGGCACAACATTAATCTTCTTGCTGCCGATAAAGTACATGGCATCAGGCACCTCTCCCACCACGGAGACCCCCTCGATCCGGGCTTGCATCCAGCGCTCGGGCATCTTGCGCCCGGCAAGGTAGAGCTTGGCACGCGGCACCTCGCGGTGCACCACGGGCCACACCTCCTCCAGCAGCCATGCTATGCTCTCCTGGTTGGGCAACCAGTCCATAGCACCGATGTGGAACAGCGAGTCGGGCTCGGGCTCCACATGGGGCATTTCCTCGGGCTCCACACCAAAGGGGATGACCGTCACCGGCTTGCGGCAGCCGTTGTTCTTGAAGCACTCTGCGTCGTTGCGCGTAATGCAGACGATGCCGTCGTAGTCGTTAAGGTGTTCCAGCTCATAGACGCGCAGCGTCAGCGAGAGATGCTTCAGATACCAGCGCTTGAAGGGATTTGTGCAGCTCTGCGCCACACGCTTCCAGATGAGGTGCTCCACGTTGTGGGCCCTCAGCACCACCTTGGCCTTGGAGTGTTTGCGGATGAGCGGCACATAGGGGGTGAGGAAAATGCTCTCCACATGCACCACGTCAAACTCCTCGGCCTCCAGAATCTTCCGCAACTTGGCTGCAAACTCGGCGTTGATGTAGCGTTTCACATGGTACGACTCGCCGCACAGCATGGCCCCCAGCGCCGGCAGCGGCTTCACCGAGAGGTCCACATACACGGTCTCCAAGCCCGTCTGCTGGCGGTAGCTGTCGGTGAGCCGCTCCTCGCAGACGGGGTGTTTGTCGGTCTTCACCGTCAGCACTTTCACCTCGCAGCCCCTCGACAGCAATCCCTGTGTGATGCTGTTCATGGCCATAGTGCCGCCGTCGACGGGCGGATAGGGGGGCTTGTTGCAGAGCTGGAGTACCTTCATATCAAACCATAACGCTGTTTCTTGCCTTTTATTGTGTGGCAGGTCTTATTCTTTCGGCAACGCCTTGAAGCCCTTGCCCAGAATCTCCGAACTGTTCATCACGTTGACAAAGGCATCGGGGTCGAGCTCGTAAAGGTGCGAACGCAGCTTCACCATGTCGGCACGCTCCAGCGTGACGTAGACCATCTTGCGCTCCACGCCGTTGAACAGGCCGGTGCCGGAGAAGCAGGTGCCGCCGCGCTTGAGGTCGTTGATGATATAGTTGCGCACGGTGTCCACCTTGTCGGTGACGATGAACATCGTCTTGTGGGTCTTCAGACCGTCGACGATGAGGTCGATCATGAAGCTCTCGATGGCGATGACCACGATGGAATAGATGGGCAGGCGCACCTCCTTGAAAGCGATGAAGGTGGAGAGGGTGATGCAGCCGTCGACAATCATCACCAGCGTGCCGAGGGAGATCTTGGTGTACTTGTGGATAATCATCGAGACGATGTCCGAACCGCCGCTGGTGGCACCGCTGCGGAAAATCAGGCCGATGGCGGCACCGTAGATGATACCCGTCACGAGGGTGTTGATCACATAGTCGGGCTTGAACCACAGGCCCGTGCCGCCGTCCTCATTGCTGTGGGGCACCAGGTTGTAGTCTGTCAGGTCGGCGGGCTGCGTGGTCACGAAGTCGCCGATGTGCACCACGGGGTTGTAGCCCCACGTGTGCTCCAATATCCAGGCAAAAACGAAGATGAGGATGGTCGAAACCACTGTCTTCACACCGAACTTCGGGCCGAGGATGATGGTGCCGATAATCAGCAGCGGGATATCCATGCAGATGGCAGTGATACTGATTTGCCAGCCGAACACCGTACTCAGCACGTTCGACAGACCCCACGTGCCGCCGGGAGCCAGCAGGTAGGGGTTGGAGAACATCACGTCGCCCACAGCGAACAGGGCACTGCCCACAATCACCAGCAGATAGGCATACGCCTCACGCCAGAAACTCGAGGACGACATATCCTCCGACTTCCATATCGCGCTCAAAACACCGTTTTTCTGTTTTTTTCCGTTGTCTATAGTCTTTTCTTTCGACATAATTATTTTATTATTAATACATAATGCAGTTATTACACACTAAGGTGAATTTGCAAAGATACTAAAAAGAGCCGGATTGACAAAATTTTTATTTCCTCCCCCACTCCCCTCCCTCCCAAAACGCTTCAAATAGGGACCCAATTCGGCCGTTCTTATATTGTTCTTATAT
>DGTB01000169.1 GCA_002394185.1 Bacteroidales bacterium UBA4347
CTCACCCTTCTTCAGGTCCACCAGCGAGAAAACCATGTGGTTCATGCTCTGCGCAAAGTAGTGCAGCACGATGTCGGCCTTCATGGCCAGCACCGCCGGACGGTCGTTCGTGGGGTCGAGTTCGTCCAGCATAGCGAAAGCCGACGCATACTGCCGCTGGGCCACCAGGCCCTCGGCCTTCTTGAGCGTCGCGCGCTCGTTCTGTGCCTGTGCGGCACCCATGGCCGACACCATCAACACCGCCACCACGCAGCAGCGGACTACAAAGGATGTGATCTTCATTTTCATAGTGTTTATTTTTTGTATTAACGTTATTTGGCCTTTTTTGTTGTTTTCTTGTTACGATTATAACCACATTTTCCCCAAAAGTCTACAAGGGGGTATCGTTTTTAACAATTTTTAACCACAGAAAACACCCCCTTAAAAGCCCCTCAAGCATCATTTTCGCCTCGTCCACCGGATGTGTGCATAGAAACCCAGCACCTAATATTTATCACCAAACACCTAACAATCAAAACTTAACACTAAACACTTAACACTTAACACTAAAAAATCCTCTCACCAGCAATGGTGACACTTCCATGTCGGAAAAAGTTCGTACTTTTGCAAAAAATTAATGGAGCGCCGGCGTCCCGCCGGCATTGCAATAGAAATAAAAAAAACTAAAAATATGAAACACGAACACCATGATGCCGGCAAGATGCCGGCGGTCCACGACCATGACCACCACGGCCACCACCATCATCACCACGCGCACGCGATAGAGAAACTGTCTACCATCTATATCGTCGCCGTGGCGCTCAACCTGCTCTTCGTCATCGTCGAAGCCGTCGCGGGCTTCGTCGGCAACAGCCTGGGCCTGCTCTCCGACGCCGGACACAACCTCAGCGACGTCTTCTCGCTGCTGCTGGCCATGATAGCCCTCAAGCTGGCCGCCAGCCACGCCACCAAGCGCTTCACCTACGGCCACCGCAAGGCCTCCGTCCTCATCTCGCTCCTCAACGCCATCATCCTCCTCGTCGCCGTCGGCGCCATCATCGTGGAGAGCATCCAGAAATTCTTCAACCCCGGCCAAGTCAGCGGCGACCTCATCATCTGGACCGCCGCCGTCGGCATCGTCATCAACGGCCTCACCGCCTGGGCCCTCTCCCGCCAGCAGCAGCACGACATCAACACCCGCGGCGCCTTCCTCCACATGCTCGCCGACACCCTCGTCTCCGTCGGCGTCGTCGTCTCCGGCGTGGTCATCAAGTACACCGGCTGGACCGTCGTCGACCCCATCATCGGCCTCGTCATCGCCGTCGTCATCCTCGTCTCCACCTGGGAGCTCCTCTCCGAAAGCCTCCGCATGAGCACCGATGCCGTCCCCGAAGGCTACGACGTCGACGACATCCAGAACCGCATCCAGGCTCTCGACGGCGTCCTCAACGTCCACCACATCCACATCTGGGCCATCTCCACCACCGAGACCGCCCTCACCTGCCACATCGTCATCCCCGAAGCCACGATGCTCGAGGAGGTCACCGACCGCGTCAAGGAACTCCTCGACACCCTCGGCATCCACCACAGCACCCTCGAACTCGAGACCCGCAGCTCCCACTGCCACGACCACGACTGCTGCTGAACCAAAACTTAACAATATCTTAACCATTTCGTAACCGTTTTGTAACATCATAGTAGTACTTTTGCAGCCGTAAACAGCAAAAAACAACTACTATGACAGCAACAGAAATTCTACTGATTATCATCAAGTTCGCCGGTGCGCTGGCCGTGTTCCTCTTCTCCATGAAAATGATGAGCGAGGGTCTGCAGAAAGTCGCTGGCAGTCGCATGCGCACCATCCTGGGCCACTTCACCGGCAACCCCCTCAGCGGCATCCTCACCGGCACCGCCATCACCGCCATCATCCAGAGCTCGTCGGCCACCACCGTCATGGTCGTCAGCCTCGTCAACGCCGGCATGGTCTCGCTCTCCGGGGCCATAGCCGTCATCATGGGCGCCAACATCGGCACCACCGCCACGGCCTGGATCATCACCCTCCTCGGCCTCGGCGACGGCGGCAGCGGCCTGCCCCTCTCCATGCTCATCGCCGCAGTGAGTCTCTTCTTCATCTTCTCCAAGCGCGACCGCATGCAGTCCATCGGCCAGACCGTCATCGGCCTGGCGCTCCTCCTCGTCGGCATGGACCTCCTGCAGGCCGCCATGCCCGACCTCAAGGAATACCCCGAGTTCCTCCAGACCCTCGCCTCCCTCGGCCACTACGGCTTCTGGTCCATACTCCTCTTCGTCGCCATCGGCGCCCTGCTCACCTGCATCGTCCAGTCCTCTTCGGCCATGATGGCCATCACCCTCGTCATGTGCTACAACAACTGGATCGACTTCAACGTCGCCATGGCCCTCGTCATGGGCCAGAACATCGGCACCACCATCACCGCCAACATCGCCGCCATCGTGGCCAACACCGCCGCCAAGAAGGCCGCACGTGCCCACCTGCTCTTCAACGTCGTCGGCGTCCTCGTCACCCTCATCCTCTTCCACCCCATCATGAACTTCATCCTCGGCATCTTCCCCCACGACATGCCCATGGCCATCACCCTCTTCCACACCGTCTTCAACGTCGGCAACACCATCCTCCTGGCCTTCTTCATCCCCCAGATCATCAAGATTGTCAACCACATGGTAAAGGAAAAGCCCGCCAGCGGCGACGACGAGCCCTTCCGCCTCAAATACATCGAACCCACCCTCCTCAGCACCGCCGAGCTCAACCTGCAGAGCGCCAAACTCGAAATCGAGGAGTTCTCCAAACGCGTGCTGCGCATGTACACCTTCCTCCCCGCCCTGCGCACCGCCAAGAGCCAGGACGACTTCAACCACACCCTCCAGCGCATAGCCCACTACGAGCAGATCACAGACAACATGGACATGGAAATCACCCGCTACCTCACCCGCCTCGGCACCGGCGGCGTCAGCCAGCACACCTCACAGCGCATCTCCTCCATGCTCCGCATCTCCGACAACCTCGAGAGCATCGGCGACGACATCTACCACATAGCCCTCATCCGCCAGAGCAAGCGCGCCGACGCCGCCCACTTCAGCGACGCCCTCAACGACAACCTCTCCCAGATGAGCACCCTCGTCGGTCGCGCCCTCGACACCATGGACGCCAACCTCCACGACTACGACCACGCCGACTTCGCCACCGCCCACGCCCTCGAGCAGGACATCAACCACCTGCGCGACCGCCTGCGCCACGACCACCTCGAAGCCCTCAAGTCCAACCGCTACGACTACAACGTCGGCATCGCCTACAGCAACCTCTACGCGCTATACGAAAAGCTCGCCGACCACGTCATCAACGTCAGCGAAGCCCTCGAAACCAAATGGGACACCGGCAGCCAGCCTGCGGAACCCGCACAAGCATAAAAAAGCTAACAACAGTCACTCACCACTCATCACTCATCACTCATCACTCATCACTCTATACCCAAACCGGTCTATCCGGGTGACGCCCATGGCCTCCAGACGCTTGGCCGTGGCGTCACAGTCGGCCTCCGTGTTGAAATCCGGAATCAGCGGCACGCGCACCATCACATGCTCCGCCCCCATGCGCCCCAGCAGCCACTCCAGGTTGCCCCACGCACGGGCCGCGTCGCCGCCCGTATAGGCCTTGTAGATTGCGGCGTTGCCCTCCTTGATGTCCACGATGAAATCGCCCACCACCTCGGCGGCACGCACCACGCTCTCGCGCTCCACCTGCAGCGACGTCTCCGCCGTCAGGTTCCACCCCCGGCCGCAGATGGCCTTGAACTCCTCCAGGAAATCCACCCTCAGCAGCGGCTCGCCGCCGCCGAAGCAGACACCGCCGCCCGTGGCAATGAAGTAGAGGTTGTCCACCCCCACGCGGTCGTAGAGCTCCTGCGGAGTGTAGCGCACCAGCCCTTCGGCAGGCCCCAGGCAACGACGGTTGAGGCAGTAGCGACACCGCAGTGGACACCCATGGAACGCCGCCAGCGTGGTCACACCCACCCCATCGACACCCAGCCGGTGCCGGTCGATGCCTATGAACGGTACTGCTTCCATCTTCAATTAGTACTGCGCCTTCACCTGCACCCCCTGAATCTCCATCTTCTGCGTCGCACCCCCGGCATCGTACTCAAACAACGGAACAAGGTTTTCCTCAATAATCTCTATATCTCCCATCACAACGGGACCGCTCTTAAGCTCGATGGTCTTCAGCGGCAAATCCTGCGGCACAAGCACGTCGTTCAACGTATACCTGAAATACCCGACAGAGCTGATATCGAAATCATAACGTCCCTTCGGCAAATCGACACTGAAATTGCCGTCGAAATCCGTCGTTGCGCCGCCCACCGTCTTCCCGTCCTGCTTCACAACGACATTCACAAACGGCAACGCCTCCTTCGTCCGCTCGTCCAGCACCGTCCCCGTCACCCTCACCGAGTCCGCCACCACCCGCGGCGGATTCGCCGCCAGGCCGGCGCTCATCACGGCAGGCTTGCCCACAATCGGCTCCCGCAACGGAGCCACATTTTGGAGCGCCGGCGTCTCGCCGGCACAAACCGGATCCGGCGTCTCATTCCCTTTCACCGGTGCCACCCCCGTGCTCTGCGCCCCGGCGGCAGCCGTCGACGCCAGCGCCAGCGCAATGCCCGCCACCTTGGCCGTCCGGCCCATGCGCAGCCTCTCGGCCAACGCATTCTCCAGGTAGCGCAACTCGCTCTCGCAGCGCGGACAGGTGCCCCGGCAGGGCCCTTGATAGGTGCACTCAGGCATCTCCAGTTCGATGCCATTTTCCTCGGCGATGCTTCGCCGCACCGCCTTCAGCTCCTTGCAAATGTCTTTACCGTGACTCATAAGTCTAAAAATTTAACACCAACATAACGACGGACAAGAAAAAATATTGTGCCAAACCACCACCAAACAGGCACATAAAAGGTATCCGATTCGGCATATCACATATTGTTCTTATATTGTTTACATATTGTTCTTACATTGTTCCTATATTGTGGATATAAGAACAATATGTAAACAATATGCGAACATTATAAGAAC
>DGTB01000170.1 GCA_002394185.1 Bacteroidales bacterium UBA4347
TGCGAACAATATGTAAACAATATAAGAACGGCCGTATTCAGACCCTGTCATCCCCCTTTGGGGTGGGGATTTTTTTTCGTTGCCGTACACAATAAACCGACGCTATGCGCGTTATAGAGAAGATAATTTCAGGCAGGGAGTCTCCCACGTGTGTGCCCGCTGAAGCTTTAATAACAATTTAAAACATCAACAAAAAATGGAAAAAAAAGACCTCCTGAAAGAAACCGTCAAGCACATTGACATCAAGAAGTACGACAGCACCGAGCTTATCGACGCCATGCGCCACATGAGCTTCACCAGCCGCGACACCGCCCGCGCCGCCGACATCCTCTGCCAGATGCTGGCCGAGAAGGACTGCACCAACATCCTCACCATCGCCGGCTCCACCTCCGCCGCCGGCTGCATGCAGGTGTATGTCGACATGGTGCGCAACAAGATGATCGACGCCGTGGTCAGCACCGGAGCCAGCATCATCGACATGGACCTCTTCGAGGCCCTAGGCTACAAGCACTACATCGGCACCAAGGAGAACGTCATCCCCGACACCAAGCTTCGCGAGCTCTACATCGACCGCATCTACGACACCTTCATCGACGAGGAAGAGCTGCAGGCCTGCGACCAGGCTACCTGCGACGTGGCCGACCTCCTCGAGCCGCGTCCCTACAGCAGCCGCGAGTTCCTCTACAACGTCGGCAAATGGCTCGCCGAGGGTCACGGTGTGAAGAAAGACTCCCTCATCCAGACCTGCTACGAGTGCGGCGTGCCCATCTTCTGCCCCGCCTTCAGCGACAGCAGCGCCGGCTTCGGCATCGGCAAGCACCAGTGGATACGCCGTCACGAGGGCAAGCCCTACGTCAGCATCGACAGCGTGGCCGACTTCCTGGAGCTCACCGAGATCAAGATGAACTGCCCCGAGAGCGGCCTCTTCATGGTCGGCGGCGGCACCCCCAAGAACTTCGCCCAGGACACCGTCGTCTGCGCCGAAATCCTCGGCAAGGAAGTGCCCATGCACAAATACGCCATCCAGATCACCGTGGCCGACGTCCGCGACGGCGCCTGCTCCTCCAGCACCCTCCTCGAGGCCGGCAGCTGGGGCAAGGTGAGCGAGGAGCTGCAGCAGATGGTCTATGCCGAAGGCACCACCGTCATCCCCGCCATCGTCAGCTACGCCTACCACAACGGCGCCTGGAAACAGCGCGAGTACAAAAACTGGCAGAAACTCTGGCAGAAATAAAAGAAATCATATAATAATCAAAAGCCGGGGACTCATGTCTCCGGCTTTTCTTGATAATGCCAGTCTCCCCCTATCGCCCGCGCAACCCCGGCCACGACTACTACGGCCGCGGCGTCTATCTGGTCACGCTTGTCGTGAGCGGCAGGCAGCCCCTGCTCTCCTCCTTTGCAGCCGAGTTCGGCTGCAAAGAAAGTCTGTTCCCCACCCCCCTCGGCGAAGCCGTCCTCCAGGCCTGGCAGCAGACCCCTGCCATCCAGGCCACCCATGGCAACCGCGTGGAGGTGCACTCCGCCGTCTGCATGCCCGACCATTTCCACGGCGTCATCGAGGTGCTCGAGCCCATGCCGTGGAGCCTGGGCGACATCATCCAGGCCTTCAAGGCCACCTGCACTGCCCGCTGGCAGGCCATGCAGGGCCTCCCGTCCTCCAGCAATCGACCGATCTCGGTCGATTGCCAGCACCCCGACGCCCCCGCCTGGCTCCGCGCGAAGACCCTCGTCCACCACAGCGAAGGCGCCCTCGTCCGCAACCTCTCCCACAAGCAACGGCAGGAGTACTACGCCCTCGTCGGCCGTAGCCAGCGCCCCCTGTTCGACGACAACTACGACGACACCGTCTGCCTCGACGAGCGCCACCGCCAGGCGATGATAGCCTATGTGGACGACAACCCCCGCCGGGCGCTCCTGCGACGCCGGTTGCCCGACGTGATGCGCCGCTGCCTCCATGTCCGCATCGGAGAGCGCAACTATGGCGCCTTCGGCAACCTCTTCCTCCTGCGCTGGGCCCGCAAGGTGCAGGTGCAGTGCCACCGTCGGCACCCCGTCAGCCGCCTCCCCTACGAGACCACCGCCGACTACGCCGCCGAGCACGACCGCTGGCTCTCCGCCATCCTCGCCGGCCAGACCGTCATCGTCACCCCCGGCATCTCGCGCGGCGAACAGCTGATGAAGAACGAATGCTTGGCCAAAGGCTACCCCCTCATCCACCTGCAAAACCAGCCCATCGGCCCTTACTGGAAACCCGAACGCAGCCGTTTCGACGCCTGCGCCAACGGCAGCCTGCTGATTCTCGCCCCATGGGATCTCGACGCCATGGGCGACGTGGCAGGAGTGCCGGCCGACAGCAGCTACAGCCGTTTCCACAACCTCAATACCCTCGCAGCGGAGATCTGCTCCTTCGAAGGCGAAGCCCGCATTCTTCGAGATTGAGACGCCCACACTCCCTCCTACAGTCCTTCTATATTCTGTCCGCTGGGCATGGATGTAGGGGTGTAGAAGTGTTAAAATTTCATAAAAATGAGAGGTGAGTGAAATTTTCTACCCTTTTTTGTGTCTATATAGTCAGAACGGTTAGTATGTCTAACGAAAAACGATACACAATGAGAAAGACCCTCACCTTTGCACTCCTCGCGCTGATGGCAATCACCGCCCACGCCCAGCACTTCGACTGGGTGAAATCCTACTCCGGCCAAGAGCCGACGGGCAAGTTCTGGAACTACATCGTCAGTTCCGTTACCGATTCGCACGGCAACCTCTATGTCGCCGGGCAATTCGCCAACGGTGCCGCCATCGGTGGACATGAACTGCTTCCCATTACGCCCCATGGTAGCCAAGCCGATAACATCAACGCAACCATCGTCAAGTTCTCTCCTGACGGGCAGGTTGTGTGGAGCAAGGCCTTGCACGCAAACGACGGTAATCCTTGCACTGTCAATGATATGGTTATTGTCGGCGACACTGCGCTATATGTGATGTCCCATGTCAATATTCCCTTTAGGGATGGAGAGTACATTTATTTCTTTGACACATTGGTAACCAAGGACAACGCATCCATCATGATGCACTCCGACAGCACATCCGCCAACATAGCAACTGCTTTTTCGATACTTAATCTAGATGGAGAATTCCAAGAACACCACTATCTTCAAATCGCATGGATTGACAGCACAGGACAGGTTGTCACGCTGGATAGGCAAGACGGTAACACAGCATCTTCCAGTCGCATACTCAATCAGGATTTCCCTCAAGGTCCTTTCTGTGTAGACCGCGATGGCAATATCTATATTGGGCAGGTCCCCACCGACATTATAGCTTTGTTGGATGGCTCCGGACACCAATGGTTTTCCATTGAGAACGGAAAACTTTCTGGTGTGGTGATAATGGTAGACGGACATTCACGGTTTACGTTTTTCCCCGAAAACCGGCCTGCATTGTCGAATTACCGAATTTTCAAATTCTCACCGCACTTTGAAAGTCTACTCCAGTATCGGTACGTTTTTGCCGATACCCCCTATTGGGATGAAGACGTTGCAACCTCCGGAAGGTTGGCAATCGATGCAGATGGCAATATCTATCTGTGCAACACCGTTTCCAACAACTTCGGTGGGAGCGGTAGCGTGTCGCTTGTCGGTGGCAGCGACTTGACACTGACTGGACGTGAGGCCGACATGGGTTTCCTGATAAAATACAACAGTAACCTAATTCCGCAATACATACAACAGATAGACTATCGGAATACCCCCGTCTCATCCTTCTCAACAGACCATTCCTATTTCCACAGCATGGCCATAGATGAAGATTCAAACGCTCTTTTTGTTGTTGCCAGCACGGCAAACCTTGAGAACACAGATTCGATGTTTGTCGGCGGAGTGCAATTCCCTGCCAACAAAAACGCATTTTTCCTGCGTTTTGACAAAAACAGCGGACACTTCCTTTCTTATGGAGCAGTGCCCTCCAATAGTATTTCCACATTCCGTGGCAGAGCAAACCTGACCAATGTCTTATGCAAGAACAATCGTGTGTTTGCGCTGCCAGCCTATCAGAACAACATCCACTGGCTGGACAATGATATCAACATTGAGCCGTCCAAATGCGGGAAAGGATTGTTTATTTGGGACTATGCAGGAACCCCGCTCCAATACATTGACTTTAACTCCACATCATCCTCCAGTGAACCGGGAACGGCACTTGCATTGCATGACAGTGCATTATATGTATGTGGCTATTCAACCTCCAGTATGACCATTGCCGACACAACGGTTTACGTTTCGGGCAGTTCTTTGGCATACATTGCCCGCTACGTCGATACCGCCTTTATGACCCCATACGTTCACACAAACGACCCCATCGACACGGGCGACGTGAGCATCACTCTGGTGGACGACGGCGCGGCGCTGGTGGCCTACCCCAACCCCTTCCGGCAGAGCGTGAGGATCAAGGTGCAGGGCGGACAGCTGAAAGAACATAACGGCACCGTCACCGCCATCCTCACCGACCTCTCCGGCCGCCGCGAGGAGGTACGCCTCACCCCCATAGGCTCTGGCCAGTACACCCTCGACCTCACCTCCCGCCCCCAAGCCACCTACCTGTTGACATTGACCACCGCCGACGGCAAGCAGCACACCGTTCGCCTGCTGAAGCAATCGGACATCTTTGACAAGTAATGTCTTTCGTACAATAAAAGTTTGCATCCTGCGTTAAGGATGCAAACTTTTTTTGTATGATAGAGACTGGAATAAAAGGACATCATGAACAGACCGTCACCCCCGCGATGAGTGCCGCCCGGGTGGGCAGCGGGCTGGTGGACGTGTTTGCCACGCCCATGCTGGTGGCGCTGGTGGAACAGACCTGCTACGAGAGCGTGCTGCCGCACCTCGACGAGGGGCAGGGCACCGTGGGCACGCTGGTCAACGTCAGCCACACATCGGCCACGCCGATAGGCCGCCGTGTGTGGTGCGATAGCGAGCTTGTGGAGGTGGACCGCCGCCGCTTGGTCTTCCGCGTCAAGGCCTTCGACGAGGCAGGCCCCATAGGCGAGGGCACACACGAGCGTTTCGTTATCGACACCGAGAAGTTCATGGCCAAGATAAGCGCAAAATAATATTCGCTACTTTTGAATTTATTTTGTATCTTTGTACGCGTCAATTGCCCCCAACAGTGTGTGCAATGACGTGATATATTGTTTGTTATAAAGAAATTATAAAGTAAAATAACAATGAAAAAGATTCTTATTGTCGGTGCCGGCGGACAGATTGGTTCCGAGCTGACACGTAATTTGAGAGACATCTATGGCGACAGCAATGTTGTTTGCAGCGACCTCCGTCCCCTGAAGGGCGACCCCTACGAGCGTGGCCCCGTGGAACGCATCGACAGCACCCAGATCATGCAGATTGCCACTGCCGTCAAGCAGTACAACATCGACACCATCTACAACCTCGCCGCCATCCTCAGCGCCACGGCCGAGCTCAACCCCATGCTGGGTTGGAACGTGGGCATCGGCAGCCTGGTGAACTGCCTCGAGGTGGCCCGCCTCTTCGGCTGCGCCGTCTTCACTCCCTCGAGCATCGGAGCCTTCGGCCCCAGCACCCCCCACGACCTCACCCCGCAGGACACCATCCAGCGTCCCAACACCATCTATGGTGTCACCAAGGTCACCGGCGAGCTCCTCTCCGACTACTACTTCACCCGCTTCGGTGTCGACACCCGCAGCGTCCGCTTCCCTGGCCTCATCAGCTACCAGACCCTCCCCGGCGGCGGCACCACCGACTACGCCGTCGAGATCTACTACGCCGCCGTCAAGGGCGAGAAGTTTGTCTGCCCCCTGAAGAAAGGCACCTACATGGACATGATGTACATGCCCGATGCCCAGAAGGCCATGATCGACATCATGGAGGCCGACCCCACCAAGCTCGTCCACCGCAACTCGTTCAATGTCACCAGCATGAGCTTCGACCCGGAGATCATCTACAACGCCATCAAGAAGCGCTACCCCAACTTTGAGATGGTCTACGAGCCCGAACCCATCAAGCAGGCCATCGCCGACAGCTGGCCCAACAAGATGGACGACTCCTGCGCCCGCAACGAGTGGGGCTGGAATCCACAGTACGACCTGGAGAAGATGACCGACGACATGATCCTCAACCTCAAGAAAAAGCTTCTCTAAGCCACCCATAACAAAAAGGTGCCCGCTACAATCGCTGTAGCGGGCACCTTTTTTTGTTTATCCAACTTATTGTTTCACCACCCGGCGGGTCGTTGTGGCGCCGGGGAGGGTGAGGCGGAGCATGTAGACGCCCTGCGGCAGGGCGGAGAGGTCGAGGGTGTTGACGTAGGAGCAGCGCAGCAGCTCGTGTCCCAGCATGTCGTAGACCACCACCTCAGAGACCTTAAAGCCCAGGCTGAGCTGTCCCGCCGTGGGGTTGGGATAGAGCGTCAGGCCGGCAACTTCGAGGTCGTCGATGCCCTCGGTGCCAGGCACCGGGTCGTCGCCGAAGGTGAGGATGAGGGTGAGAGTGCTGTCGCAGCCCTGCGCGGTAGAAAGCACATGGGTATAGATGCCCGTAGCAGAGTAGGCCGAATCGAACCACACGAAGTTCAACGCTTCCGTGTGTATGCTGAGGGTGTCGTAAGCGGAGTGGTTCACTGTCAGCTGCAGCCTCGTGACGGTGTCGCAACCGTCGGCACCATAAATAGTGTCGGTGTAGCTGCCCGACTCGGTAAGGACTGTTCCGTTCCAATACATGCTGTCGCATGCCTGGACGGTCTCTACATTGTCGACCGTGCCCAAGATGGTAAGGTGCAGCGTGATGGTGGAATCGCAGGCACCTGCGGAGTTGATGGTATGCGTGGCTTCGGTGGAGGCGGTGTAGGTGTTGCCAAACCATGTGTAGCTGCTGCAAGCGGTATCGTAGACATCCTCACGCATGCTGCCAAGGATGGTGTAGTCCACCAGCAGCATCGTGCCGCCCGCCAGTGTAGTGGTGGCACTGCCCGTGCCAGGGGCGCTGGTGTTGATGGTCTGGTTGCCCACGGAGTAGCTCTGCCCCACGCAGACGGTGTCGCTGCGGAATGTGGCCTCCTGGGCGGAGTGCGGCAGGGCGACATTGTCCACCCACGCGCGGTCGCTGCCGCTGCTGACGCTGTAGTCTTTCGTATAGGTGAAGCTGAAGGTGTGTGTGCCCGCGGCAACGGGATAAGCCGCGCGCGTCCACGCCACATCGCCCGAGGATACAAGCATCTCGGTGCCATCGATGAAGAAGTGGAACTTGTCATAGTTTGTCTCCGACGAGACCTTGTAGTAGAAGCTGATGCTGTCGGCCGCCGTGAGGGTGCAGCCGATGTTCATCTCGGAGGTCATGTTGTGGCTCATGGTGTAGGACGAGCCGGCGCAGTAGCTGCCCTCGTAGGCGCCGGTGTCGTAGACCACCCACTGCACAGCGCCGTAGGTCCACCCGGCAAGATGCGTCTGGTTGTTCTCGAAGGTCTCGCGGTAGCTGTTGCCCACATATACTGGCAACGTCTGCGACAGCACAGGACCGGCGGCCGTGGCCATCGTGAGGGCCAACGGCACATCGATGCCCTGCGGCAACTGGGCGTTGGCCTGCAGACCGAAGGTGAAGCTCCGCTGTCCGCCGACGGCGAGGGCCGTGGCATTGGCGGTGGCGGACGATACCGCGAGCATGCTCGTGGGCGAAGCCACCTCGAACCGGTAGGGCTGCAGGGCGGCGTGGCCCTGGTTGCTCAGCGTGGCCGTCAGCGTCAGCGTGCCGTTCGGGAGGATGCTCGGCGTGGGGTCGGATATGGTAAACACCAACTTGGGTGCCACAATGGTCAGCAGCTGCACGGCGAGCGCCGGGGTGGTGCTGCCGGTCCAGTCGACACTGGAGTTGATGCTGACCACCGTCTGGTCAACAGCGGCAGGGTCGACAACAGCCTGCACCGTGAAGACCCGCTGGGCGTTGGGGGCAAGGCTGTCGACAGCCAACGTGGCCACCGGCAGCGTAAGCATGGGGTTGGAGGAGGTCAGCGTGGCCACGATGTTGCGCGACATGACGTTGCCGCCGTTCTTCACCGTGACATTGAGCGCCACCGTGTCGCCCGCCACCAGGGGGGCCACAGCCTCGATGGAACTGACGTAGGGGAAGGGACCCGAAGGGGTAATGACACTGACGCTCTGGAATCCCGGCTGGTAGCCTTGGGCCGTGGAGGCCACCTCGTAGCCTCCGACGAGCATCGAACTCGGCAGCGTCAGTGTGGCCACACCGCTGGCATTGGCCCAGGCGGCGGCCACCAACGTACGGGTGAGGGTATCGGTTATGGCCACATAGGCGTAGGGCGCGGTGGAGACGGTGAGCGACGCGGTGCCGTAGGAAATCATCGACGACACCGTGAGGGGCATCACCGCAGCCTGCGTCAGGTAGGTCATCACCGACGGGTCGCCCATCAGGTGGTATATCTCCCAGTAATAGTTGTTACGACTCGAGGAGGAGGCCTCCACGGCCATGTTGCCCTGCATCATGATGGCACCCTGCGTGATGGCCCAGTTGGCATAGGTCTCGCCATGGGTGTGGAAGGCACGGTCGTAGATGCCGAGGTTCGCCCCGTTGTAGGCCATCGACATGTTGGGGCCTATCGAGGTGCGGATACCCACTGCCCAGTAGAAGTCCTCGTACCAGTAGGTGCTGTTGCTGCCGCCGATGTAGCCCACGGCGCCGCAGTAGTTGCCCTTGCGCAGCAGCGACTCGCCGAAGCAGCTCGACACTTCGAACTTGTTGGTCAGGCAGCAGTTGCCAATCATCAGGCCGAACTTCTGGCTGTTGGTCATCGACGAGACGTGCGTGGTGGTGAAGTTGGGCGTGCCCCAGCTGGTGGAGCTGCCGTGGGCGCTGTAGTTGATGAGGCCCGCGCCCTGGTTGTAGTAGCCACGCACCGTGGCCGACATCGAGTTGGCGCTGCTGGCCACGTGCACATTGGTGACGCCGGCAGGCACGATGGAGGTGTTGTTCTTGAAATAGTACACATCGGCGTATCCGTGGGCACCGTTGACGTAGTTGGTGATGGCATAGTCCATGGCGGGGTCGGCATGGGAGTAGCCGAAGTCGCCACTGGTGCCGCCATCCACGCCGGCCACCATCACCGCACGGTCCAGAAACGACGGGTCGGCAAAGGTGTACTGCTCATACATAAGGGTCTTCTGCACCTGTGGCGTCAGCTGCGACACGTTCTGTGCCGAGAAACGGCCGTAGTGACAGTCGGGCAGGTTGTCTCCCGTGGTCCAGGTCATATAGTAGAGGTCGGTGATATGGTCGTTGGCGGTAGTGCCGTCAAAGGCCGGTAGCTGGTCCACATCGCCCACCAGCAGCACATACGTCGGCGCCGGATTGGCGGAGGTGGCGTTGGTGTACTGGCTCTGGATGTATGTCTGGATGGAAGTAGTGGTGCTGCCCACGGCGGCATCGTCGGTATAGACAATGTCCGTGATGAATCCCTTGCGCTTCTTCCACTGCACAAAGCTGTCCATCTGGCCGCGGAACATGCTGTTGGCCACTATCAGGTAGCGCACCGGCGCAACGGTGCTCACACTCTTCGGATAGAGCCCGTTGATGCTGGAAGCACCGCTGTTGAAGAGCGGCGAATAGTAGCGGCGGAACATTTCCTGCGTACCCACGCTGTCCACACCACGATAGCTCACCTTCACCTCGGCGCGACGCATTATAGCCACCTGGCCGGAAACAGGATTGTAGCTCACAGGGGTGAAGCGCAGACGCGCCAACCGGCGGTCGCGGGCAATGCCCACAGCCTCCACCACGGGCAGGGTGCTGCCGAAGAACATGTCGGTCTCATAGATGCCACGCATGTACGACAGCTTGGGAGCCGTCGTGTCGCTCTTGCTGCGCGAAGGCTGCATGGGCGCCAGCACAGGGCCGGCAAGCTGCAGCGTGTCGTACTCCAGGCCGCGCACCGTCACGTCGAAATCGGCACACAGCGGCACCTCTATCAGTTTCGAGAAGGTGGGCAGCGCCGGAACGCCGTCCTTGCCCCACGGCATAAGGCCGTCAACGCTGAGGGTGCTGAAGCGCTGGCCGCACACTTCGGTCTCGCCCACCGCAGGGGCCTCGAAGGCAAACTCCAGGCTGAGTCCCTCGTAGGTGTCGCTCACTATGCGGAAACACTCCGCTTTCTGAGCCGAGGCGTTCAGCATCAGCCCTATGGCAAAAACCCAAAACAAAATAGTCCGCTTCATTATTTCGTTGTTGTTTCTAAATCCTATAATACTAAAACCCTGCTGCCCAGTATTTCTGCGCCGCTGTGCCGCCCTACTCCACCAGCGTCATCTCGTTCACCAGGTGGCGCGCACCGGCATACTTGTCGATGATGAAGAGGCAGTAGCGGATGTCGAGCGAAATGTTGCGGCAGTAGGCCGGGTCGAAGAGCAGGTCGCTCATCGTGCCCTCCCAGCAGCGGTCGAAGTTGATGCCCACCAGCTGGCCGTCGGCGTTGAGCACAGGGCTGCCGCTGTTGCCGCCGGTGGTGTGGTTGGTGGCGATGAAGGCCACGGGCAGCTCACCCTTCTTGTTGGCATACATGCCGTAGTCCTTCTTCTGCCACAGCTCTTTCAACTTAGGCATCACACAGTAGTCGTAGACATTAGGATTCTCTTTTTCCATGATGCCGTCGATGGTGCTGTAGGCGGTGTAGTAGGTGGCGTCCTTGGGCTTGAAACCCTCCACATGGCCGTAGGCCACGCGCAGCGTCAGGTTGGCATCGGGGAAGAAGTTGCTGTCGGGATACATCTCCATCTGGCCCTTGATGTAGGTGCGCATCAGGCGCTGTATGTTATCGTCGGCCTCTCTGTACTGCGCACGCTTGCTGTTGCTGTAGCAGAAGTTGTAGGCCTCCTCGAAGAGCTTCACGGCGGGGTCCTCGAGGGCCAGCTCGGGCTTGTTCTTCTTTTCGATTTTCTTCAGCAGTTTCTCCAGTTTGTCGGGATCGTTGAGGGCCGACTTGGCATAGACCTTCCTCAGCATGTCGTGGGCCGTCTTGGCATCCTCGGCCTGCAGGAACGGGGCGAAACCGTGCTCCCACATGTAGTTGAAGCACTCCAGGAAGATGGCCTCGTCGACGGGCGAGTGCTCGTCGAAATCGTCGAAATAGGTGCTGTCGAGCGAACTCCTGGCGCGGTCCATGGCGGCTTTGCCGTCGGCGGCCTTGCCCACCATACTCAGGCGCATGGCGCGGTTCATGAAGTCGCTGGCAAGAACGGCCTCGCTGAAGTAGGTCCACTCCGTCTCCACCTCGCGCAGCTTGGCGTAGTTCTCCTCGAGCTGGCTGAGCACGTTGCGGTACTGCGGCTTGCCGTCGGCCCACTTCTGGAACGCAGCCTCCTGCTCCATCTTCTGCTCCACACCGTGCAGGCGCTCGATGCCGAGGCTCTCGCCCTGCCACTTCTTCCAGCCGTTGGCAATGGAGGCCACGCGGGAAGCATACTTCAAACGCTGGGCGGGGCTCTGCTGCATGGCGGCATTGTAGTGGGCCAGGCGGATGTCGCGCAGGGCTATGCGCACGGGGTTCTCCACGTTGGCGGCCAGGTCGACGGCGTCGTGGGTCACATAGCGGCGCGTGGTACCGGGATATCCGAAGACGAAGGTGAAGTCACCCTCCTCGACGCCCTTGAGGCTGATCTGCAGATGCTTCAACGGGCGGTAGGGGGTGTTGTCCTCACTGAAGTTGGCCGGCTTGCCATCCTTGGCGTAAACGCGGAACATCGAGAAGTCGCCCGTGTGGCGCGGCCACATCCAGTTGTCGGTGTCGCCGCCGAATTTGCCGATGTTGCTCGGCGGGGCACCCACCAGACGCACGTCGGTGAACACCTCGTTGATATACATAAAGTACTGGTTGCCATAGTAGAACGGCTTGATGACGGCCTTGTAGTGCGTGCCCTCGGTGGCTTTGGCACAGACCTCCTTGATGTTCTTCTCGATGATTTTATCGCGGTCGGACTCCGAGGTCTCGTCGCTGACGCCGGCCAAAACCTGCGCCGTGACGTCCTCCATGCGCACCAACCGTGTCACACTCAGGCCCGGACAGGGCAGCTCCTGGTCGCGCGTCATGGCCCAGAAACCGTTGGTCAGGTAGTCGTGCTCCACCGAACTGTGGCGCACAATGTAGCTGTAGCCGCAGTGGTGGTTGGTCAGCACCAGGCCCTCGTCGCTGACAAATTCGCCCGTGCAGCCGCCGCCGAAGAGCAGAATGGCGTCCTTGAGCGACGCATTGTTGATGTCATAAATGTCGCGGGCCGTGATGCGCATGCCCGCACGCTGCATGGCAGCCTCGTTGCGCTGCAGGAGCATAGGAATCCACATACCCTCGTCAGCGCGCGAAGGCAATGCAAACGCTGCAATAGCAAGAAAAGCGATAAACTTCTTCATAGTATGTCGTTAATTATATCAATTTGCAAAAATACACATTTTTTACAGACTACACAAATTTTTTCTCCCACCCGACCCACACCCAATACGTGCCCAATACGGCCGTTCTTATATTGTTCTTATATTGTTTACATATTGTTCGCATATTGTTCTTATAACCACAATATAGGAACAATATAAGAACAATATG
>DGTB01000193.1:0-4826 GCA_002394185.1 Bacteroidales bacterium UBA4347
ACAATATAAGATATGCCGTATCGGACACGTCTCGGGTATCCCCCGGATGGGGACGGGAAAAGTTTTTTTGGCCATGTCAGATGGATTGTGTATTTTTGCATTTCATTTGGAAAACAAAAATTGAGGCAAAAATATGAATATTTTACTCCTTGGATCGGGCGGACGCGAACACGCAATTGCCTATAAAATAGCCCAAAGCCCGCAGTGCGGGCAACTCTTCATAGCCCCCGGCAACGCGGGCACGGAGAGCGTGGGAGAGAATGTGAAACTTGACATCATGGACTTCGACGCCGTGGCACAGTTTGCGCTGAGCCACCGTGTGGAGATGCTGGTGGTGGGCCCCGAGGCGCCGCTGGTGGGCGGCATCGCCGACTACTTCGCCAGCCATCCCACGCTGAAGAACATCATGGTCATCGGGCCCTCCAAGCAGGGCGCCATGCTCGAAGGCAGCAAGGACTACGCCAAGGCCTTCATGCTGCGCCACAACATACCGACGGCGCGCTACCGCACCTTCACCGCCGACACTCTGGCCCAGGGCGAGAAATTCCTCGAGACGCTGAAGGCCCCCTATGTGCTCAAGGCCGACGGCCTGGCTGCCGGCAAGGGTGTGCTCATCGAGGACGACCTGGCCACCGCCAAGGCCCACCTGCGCGAGATGCTGCAGGACCGCAAGTTCGGCGACGCATCGGCAAGCGTGGTCATCGAGGAGTATCTCGACGGCATCGAGATGAGCGTCTTTGTGCTCACCGACGGCAGCCACTACCTGCTCCTGCCCTCGGCCAAGGACTACAAGCGCATCGGCGAGGGCGACACCGGCCTCAACACCGGCGGCATGGGCTCCGTGAGCCCCGTGTCCTTTGCCGACAAGGCTTTCATGAAGAAGGTGGAGGACCGCATCGTCAAGCCCACGGTGCGCGGCCTGCGCGACGAGAAGATACCCTACTGCGGATTCATCTTCATCGGCCTGATGTGCTGCGGCATAGGCACCGACAATGCGGAGCCCTACGTCATCGAATACAACGTCCGCATGGGCGACCCGGAGACCGAGAGCGTCTTCCCCCGCATCAAGAGCGACATGGTGAACCTCTTCGAGAACGCCGCCCACGGCGACCTCGACGGCTGCAAACTCGAGGTGGACCCCCGCACGGCGGCCTGCGTCATGATGGTGGCCAAGGGCTATCCGGAAAGCTACCCCAAGGGCGACATCATCAGCCTCGGCCAGGAGGCCGACGGGGTGACAGTGTTCCACTGCGGCACCAAGCGCGACAACGAGGGGCACCTCGTCACCGCCGGCGGCCGTGTCATCTGCGCCACCGCCCTGTCCAACAGCCTGCCCGAAGCGCTCCTCAAGAGCTACAACCGTTGCCAGGACATCAACTGGGAAGGCAAATACCAGCGCCGCGACATCGGCCAGGACCTGCTGAAGTTGATGCAGGAAGGGTGATTTCTGTTAAGAGTTAAAGAGTTAGGAGTTAAGCGTCAGGAGTCACAGGGTGAGGGTAGACAGGAATATCGCCATAGGGCATTTGGCATGCGCAGCGGCGTATGTCATCTTCGGAATCAATGTGGTGGTGTGTCGCGACATAGCCACCGACGGGGGTATTGCGCCCATCGTGCTGTTCGCCATGCGGGCCTTGGTGGCCGGAGGGCTGTTTTGGATTGTGTCGCTCTTCATGCCGAAGGAGCGGGTGCCGTGGCAGGACCTGCTGCGGCTGGCGGGCGCCGGCATATTGGGCCTTTTCATGCCCCAACTCACATTCCTCCACGCCATTGCGCACACCACGCCGGTGGACCTCTCGGTGATGAGCACCACGACGCCCATCTTCACCATGTTTGTGGCGGCCATCTTCCTCAAGGAGCCCATCACGTGGAAGAAGGCCCTGGGCGTGGCGCTGAGCTTCGGGGGCATCCTGTGGCTCATCCTGCAGTCCACCTTCGGCGGAAACGGGGCCTCGGCGACAGAGCCCGTGGGCATTGCCTACTGCTTTGCCAACTACATTGTCTTTGCGCTCTATCTGGGCACCTGCCGCAACCTGATAGCACGCTACTCGGTGGTGACGTCGATGAAATGGATGTTCCTGGTGTCGTTCGCCATCTCGCTGCCCTTTGCCCTGCCGCACCTGCCGGCGACGGACTTCGGGGTCGTGCCGGGCTATGTGTGGTGGGAGATAGGGTTCATGATTATATTCTCCACCTTCATAGCCTACTACCTGGTGCCCGTGGGGCAGAAAAGGATCCGCCCGACGCTGGTGAGCATGTACGGCTACCTGCAGCCCATCATAGCCATTGCGGTGGCCATCTGGACGGGCATGGACCGGCTGACCTTCACCAAGGTGCTGGCGGCAGTGATGGTTTTCACGGGGGTATGGGTGGTGAACCGCAGCCGCGCCGCCACCCCGGCGACGACGCAGAAATAAAAAATCGCGCGGGGAATACGATAAAAAGAATTATGACGTTATAGAAAGTATGAACCCGGAAAAGAAGGCCGCCACAAGTGGCAATATAATATTGATACTCATAGCGATGGTGCTTGGAACGCTCATCGGGTTGATGTTCAATTCGCATCAGCCTGCGAGGGCTGTCGGCGAGCACCAAGGGCTGCAGAGCAAGATGAGCGAAGTGCTCGACATGGTGGAGCGCCACTATGTCGACTCGCTGGAGGCCGACTCGCTGAGCGAGCACCTGGTGAGTGTGATGCTCGGCGAACTGGACCCTCACAGCGCCTACCTTACTGCCCGCGAAGCCGAGAAGGCGGAGGAGATGATGCGAGGTAACTTTGAGGGAGTGGGTCTCATGCTGCGTCGCGAGGGCGACACAACCTATATCGGCGAGGTGATGGCCGACGGGCCGTCGGACGGCTCAGGCTTGCTGCCGGGCGACCTGGTGTGGAGCGTGGACGGCGAACAGGTGAGCGGCGTGGGCATGCCCGCCGACTCGGTGGTGAAGCGCCTGCGTGGCCCGCGGCGGTCGACCGTGGACATCGCTGTGCGTCGCGGAGTGGGGGCCACCAACCTTGTCCACTACAAGATACGCCGCGGAGTCGTCGACCGCAAGACAATCCTCTACAGCGACATGCTGGACGACACCACGGGATATATACTCCTCGCCTCCTTCTCGTCGACAAGCCACATGGAATTCCACTATGCACTGGCCGACTTGCTGAAGCGGGGCATGCGGAGTTTGATATTCGACCTGCGCGGCAACACGGGCGGCTCGCTGGAGTCGGCTGTGGGCATTGCCAACGAGATGCTGCCTGCCAACAGTCTCATTGTCTACACACAAGGGGCACACCAGCGACGCGACAACGTCTACGCCCGTCGCGGAGGCCTCTTCACCCAGGGCAAGGTGGTGGTGATGGTGGACGAAGGGTCGGCATCGGCCAGCGAGGTGGTGAGCGGCGCCCTGCAAGACAACGACCGCGCCACCATCGTAGGACGCCGCACCTTCGGCAAAGGACTGGTGCAACGCGAGTACGAGCTGAGCGACGGCTCGTCGGTGATGCTCACCGTGGCTCGCTACTACACCCCTTCGGGACGTTCCATCCAACGCCCCTATAGCGCCGGAACTGACGAATACTACCAAGACTATCTGCAGCAGCTGATGGAAGAATCGTATGCCGACAACCCGACGTTGCACGTCACCGACTCGACGCCCTACTACACCACGGGCGGCCGCGTGGTCTACGGCGGAGGAGGCATCTTCCCTGACAGGCTAATCCCCTACCGCCACGACGCCACCTTCGTCTACTACAACCGCTTGTCGGCCAAGCAGATCATCAGCCGCACAGCTTTTAACGAGGTCAAACTCCATGCCGCCGAATGGTTGCAGCGCTACCCCAATCTGGACGCTTTCTGCCGCGGATTCGAGGTGAGCGAAGCCATGGTGCAACGCATGACAGCCATGGGCGAGGCCGAAGGAGTGCCGCTGGACAGCAAAGGGCTCAATGCCCAGCGCCATCTGATGCGCACAATGCTCAAAGCCTTTATCGGCGAATCGCTCTACGGGCAGCATGCCTTCTACCGCATATACATGCCCGAAGACGAGGACCTGAGACAGGCA
This sequence comes from Bacteroidales bacterium UBA4347, assembly GCA_002394185.1. Taxonomy (GTDB): domain Bacteria; phylum Bacteroidota; class Bacteroidia; order Bacteroidales; family P3; genus Colimorpha. The sequence goes on from DGTB01000193.1 coordinate 4,060, forward strand.
CGAAAGATGATGAAAGAGAAACAGGATAAATAGTATCACGATGAAAAGACTGCTTATCATACTCGCCGCCATGGCCATCGGCCTCGGTGCCACAGCGCAGAAGAGCACGGTGAACTGCACGTTCAACGGCCTCGACAAAGGCATGCGCATATTCCTCAACCAGCCGCGAGGCGGCCGTCTGACCCCCGTGGACACGCTCATTCCCGACGCCAAGGGGCGCATAAAATTCGAACGCCAGGTGGCCGACCCCACAATGCTGGCACTAAGCCTCGACAAGAAGGACAGCCCCATCGTCTACCTGCTCATCATGCCCAAGGAGAAAATCAGCCTGACAATGGACTATATGCCCGCCCTGAACCACCTCAACATCACCTCGGCCAAAGGGTCGGAGAACATGAGGGTGTTCAAGGAGTTCTCCAATATTCTCACCCGCGCCCATCTACAACCCGGCGTCGAGGGCTCAGTGAACGTACAACTTATCAACCAATGTCTCGACTCGCTCCTGCGGGCCAACACCGCGGTGCTGATGAGTGCCTTCATGGTCACATGGTTCGAGCAGGTCTTCGAACAGTATGCACCGCTCTACAAAGCCATCCGCGACGGACTGATCGGGCAGTGGCCTGAGAACGAATTCGTAAAACACTTAGACAGCAAGCTGCGCACCGCCCTTGTAGCCGGAATGGAAGCTCCCGACATCGAGATGGCCGACCGCGACGGCAACCTGCGCCGCCTGAGCGACCTGCGCGGCAAGGTGGTGCTCATCGACT
>DGTB01000193.1:4871-9161 GCA_002394185.1 Bacteroidales bacterium UBA4347
GTGCTCATCGACTTCTGGGCTTCGTGGTGCCGTCCCTGCCGCATGGAGAACCCCAACGTGGTGCGGCTCTACAACCAATACCACGACAAAGGCTTCGAGGTCTTCAGCGTATCGCTCGACAGCAGCCGCGAAGCATGGCTCAGAGCCATAACAGAAGACCACCTCTCGTGGCCCAACCATGTCAGCGACCTCCGCGGATGGTCCTCCGCCGCCGGACGCCTCTACGGCATAGCCTCCATCCCCGCCACCGTCCTCGTCGGACCCGACGGCACAATATTGGCACGTAATTTGCGGGGAAGAGATTTGGAAAACAAACTGAAAGAAATATTCGCCCAATGATAACAACAACACAAATCGAAATGGCCTTGGGCCATGTCAACGATCCCGACCTCGGCCGCAGCCTCACCGAGCTCGGCATGATTGAGAATATCAAGGTAGACGGCAAGAAGGTGAGCTTCGACCTGGTGCTCACCACCCCCGCCTGCCCCATGAAGAAAAAAATGAGCGACGACTGCATCGCCGCCATCCATGAACTGGTGGACCGCGAAGCCGAGGTGGACATCAACCTCACCTCCAAGCCCCAGCCCGACCCCAAAGAGGAATTCAAGGAGGTCTTTTCCAAAATCCACAACATCATCGCCGTTGCCTCGGGCAAAGGCGGCGTGGGCAAGAGCACCGTGGCTGCCAACCTGGCAGTGTCGCTGGCCAAAACCGGCGCCAAAGTGGCCCTGGTCGATGCCGACATCTACGGCCCCTCGATGCCCATTATGTTCGACATCAAGGACGAAGAGGTCTACGGCCACCGCGTGGGCGACAAGACCTACATGCTCCCCATCGAGAAATACGGCATCAAGCTGATGTCCGTCGGTTTCTTTGTCGACCCCACCAAGGCCCTTGCCTGGCGCGGTCCCATGGCCAGCGGCGCCCTGAAGCAAATACTCACCGAGACCTGGTGGGACGAGATTGACTACATGGTGGTCGACATGCCCCCGGGAACGGGCGACATTCAGCTTACCCTCGCCCAGACCATCCCCGTCAGCGGCGCCATCATCGTCAGCACCCCCCAGCAGGTGGCCCTGGCCGACGTGGTGCGCGGCGTGGAGCTCTTCCGCAACGAGAGCGTCAACATCCCCGTGCTGGGCTTTGTGGAGAACATGGCCTATTTCACCCCCGCCGAGCTGCCGCAGAACAAGTACTATATCTTCGGCAAGGGCGGCTGCCGCCGTCTGGCCGAGGAGATGAATATCCCCCTGCTGGGCGAGATACCCCTGGTGCAGGCCATCGCCGAAAGCGGCGACAGCGGCAAACCCGTGGCGCTCTTCAACCCCGACAAGACCCAAGACCCCGTGCGCGACGCTTTCGACACCCTGGCGCAGAACACCATCAGCGAGATTTGCAAACTGAAAATCCAAAAATAATTATAGAGTTATGACCGACCAAGAGAAACCTGCCGTAGAGCAGAAAGTAAAGAACGCCCTGGCCCAGATACGCCCCTACCTCCAGCAGGACGGAGGCGACGTGGAATACGTCGACATGACCGCCGAAGGCGTCGTCATCGTACGCCTCAAAGGCCACTGCGGCAGCTGCCCCCACGCCATGGCCACCCTCAAACAGGGCATCGAGAGCGCCCTGAAGAAAGTCATTCCCGAAGTGAAAGCAGTAGAAAAGATTTAGAAAATTAGAACAATGATATACACCAAAACAGGCGACCGCGGCACCACCTCGCTCGTAGGCGGCAGCCGTGTGGCCAAAGACGACAAGCGTGTGGAGGCCTATGGCACCGTCGACGAGCTCAACTCGCACATCGGCCTCCTGGCCGAGATGTTCCGCCCCACACAGGGCGGCTACTACGACGAGCTAAAGACCGTGCAGCGCAACCTCTTCACCATCCAGACCCTCCTGGCCACCGAGGACGAGACCCTCTACGCCCGCCTGCCGCAACTCGACGGAGAGGAGGTGGACCTGCTTGAGCGCCAGATAGACACCATCAGCGACCTGCTGCCCAAGCTGCAGAACTTCGTCATTGCCGGCGGCAACCTCACCGGCGCCCAGTGCCATGTCTGCCGCACCGTCTGCCGCCGCGCCGAACGCTGCGTTGTCACCCTCGCACGCAACACAAAAGTCGACGACGTCATCCTCCGCTACCTGAACCGCCTTTCCGACTATCTCTTCGTCCTCGCCAGACGTGCCGTCGTGGCCGAAGGCAAACAGGAAGACTTGTATATCAACTGATTTAAAAAAAAAATTTGCCAGTATAGAAAATTCATGTACTTTTGCACGATTTTTTATTTTGAGATAAAACACTGACAGGTAAAAAAGAATTTAGAATTTAGAACTTAGAATCATGTATTGGACATTAGAATTAGCATCGAAACTGGAAGACGCACCTTGGCCCGCCACCAAGGAGGAACTCATTGACTACGCCCAGCGCACCGGCGCCCCCATGGAGGTGGTGGAGAACCTCCAGGAGATTGAGGATGAAGGAGACCAGTATGAAAGCATCGAAGACATCTGGCCCGACTATCCCACCAAAGAGGACTTTTTCTTTGAAGAAGACGAATATTAGTATTGTAGGCTCGGGCAATGTGGCCACCCATCTTGCCCTGGCCCTCCATGCCGCCGGACACACCGTCCGGCAGGTGCTCTCGCGCGAGTACGACCACGCCGCCCTCCTGGCGCGACGGGTGGGGGCAACACCCATCGACAAACCGGCACGCCTCGACGACAGGTCCGACGTATACCTCCTTGCCGTCAACGACGACGCCCTCTACGACCTGGCCCTCGACCTGCCCTCCCTCGCCGACAAACTCTTTCTGCACACCTCCGGCAGCACCCCGGCCGACGTGCTGAGGCGCCTCTCGCGCCACTACGGCGTCGTGTGGTCGCCACAGACTTTTGTGCGCGACCTCGCCATGGACTACTCCCGCCTGCCGCTCTGCATCGAAGGCAATACCCCCGCCGTCGAAACCACCATGGAAGAGCTCTTCTCCTCCATCAGCAACAATATCTTCCGTCTCAACTACGAACAGCGCCGCTGGGCACACCTCGCCGCTGTCTTCGTCAACAACTTCGGCAACGCCGTCAACGCCCTGGCACAGGAGCTGGCCTTCGCACACGGCATCGAGTTCTCCATGCTCCGCCCCCTGGCCGACGCCACGGTGAAGAAGATGGACTACGGCACCCTCTGGCCCCAGCAGACAGGGCCCGCCATACGCCACGACCAGAAAACCCTCGACGCCCAGCGCCGCCTGCTGGCCGACGACCCGCGCCTGCTGCAGCTCTACGACCTCATGACCGACCTCATACAATCGCACAGCACCCCATGCTGACCTTCACCGACACCCATTGCCACCTTTACGACGAGGCCTTCGACAGCGACCGCGCCGAAGCCGTCGGCCGCGCCCTCGGGGCCGGCGTAACCACCATGCTCCTGCCCGACATCGACTCCTCCTCCACCCCGCGCCTCGACGCCCTCCAGGCCGCCTGGCCCGACCACTTCCGCTCCATGGCAGGACTCCACCCCACATCGGTCAAAGAAGACTACGAGCAGGAACTCGGACTGGTGAGGCAGCGGCTGGACCATGCGTCGCACTTCATCGCCGTCGGCGAGATAGGCCTCGATTTCTACTGGGACCGCACCTTCGAGGCCCAGCAGGTCGACGCCCTGCGCCGCCAGCTGCTCTGGGCCGCCGAGCTGGACCTCCCCGTTTGCCTGCACATCCGCAAGGCCCACAACGAGGTCTTCGCCCTGCTGCGCGAGCTGAACCGCCCCGCATGGCGCGGCGTCATGCACTGCTTCGGCGGCAGCCTGCAGGAGGCGCAACGCGCCGTGGAGATGGGCTTCCACCTCGGCATCGGCGGCGTGGTGACCTTCAAGAACGCCACCATGGCCGACGTGGCCAAAACGATGCCCCTCGACCGCCTGCTGCTCGAAACCGACGCCCCTTACCTCAGCCCCGTGCCCCACCGCGGCCAGCGCAACGAGAGCGCCTACATACCGCTGATAGCCCAGCGCATAGCCGACCTCCGCGGCATCAGCCTCGACGAGGTGGCCGAGGTGACCACCGCCTCGGCCATATCCCTCTTCAAGCTGTAGCCTGCCATCCAGACCCCTCCTCCCCCTGCCCGTCAACGGCATGGGGATTTTTTTTTGCCCCAGCCAAACCCCTACCCGAACCCTGCCCGAGAGGTGTCTAATACGGCCGTTCTTATATTGTTCTTATATTGTTTACATATTGTTCGCATATTGTTCTTATAACCACAATATAGGAACAATATAAGAACAATATG
>DGTB01000192.1 GCA_002394185.1 Bacteroidales bacterium UBA4347
GGCCGTAGTTGGCGAAGTCGGCGTAGATGAGGATTTCATCCTCGTCGCGGAAGACCTCGTCGATGTCGCAGTCGATGAGTTCGAGCTCGAGCTCGTCCATGTCGATGCCGTCCTGCCATGCGACGACGAAAGAGCATTTGCGCTCGAAGAGGAAGTCGTTCATGCCCATGGTGCCGAGTTCGCCCTTGCCGCGGACGAAGGCGGCGCGGAGGTTGGCGACGGTGCGCGTGGGGTTGTCGGTGGCGGTTTCGACGACGATGGCTACGCCGTGGGGGCCTTTGCCGTCGTAGACGACTTCTTTGTAGGCCGACTTGTCCTTCTCGGTGGCGCGTTTGATGGCGCGTTCGACGTTGTCCTTGGGCATGGACTCGCTCTTGGCGGTCTGCATGAGGAGTCGGAGACGGAGGTTGCTGGAGGGGTCGGGACCGCCGGCAATGACGGCGAGTTCGATTTCCTTGCCGATTTTGGTGAAAGTGCGGGCCATGTGGCCCCAACGTTTGAGTTTGCGTGCTTTGCGGTATTCAAATGCTCTTCCCATAGTATTATTTTTTTTCTAATTGATTGCGTAAATATTCTGTGCAGTCCTCGAAGGTTTTGAAGGTGTGGTCTTCGGGAACGACACCGGGGATTACCTTGTGGGTGGTCAGCATGTAGAGGGGCTGCGGCTGGATGATGGTCATGAGGACCTGTGTGCCGTTGGCCTGGATTTCCTTGATGGCTTCCTCCATGGCGTAGAGGCCGCTCTGGTCCATGAAGGAAACGAGGCGCATGCGGATGATGACGATTTTGGCGTCGGCGGGGACGGTGGACATGACCTCCTTGAACTTGTTGATGGTGCCGAAGAAGATGGGACCGTTGAGGCGCTGGACGTAGATTTTGTGTGCCACGGTGTCGGGCATGCCGTGCTCGTCGTCCCAGGGGCTTTCCTTGTCGAAGTTGGTGAGTTCCTGGCTGCTGTAGCCGCCCTCGACGAGGTCGGAGGCGCGCTTCATGAAGAGGACACAGGCAATGACCATGCCGATGCCGACGGCGGTGAGGAGGTCGACAAAGACGGTGACAAGGAAGACCACGATGAGCACCACGGCGTCGGCGCGCGGTATCTTGGGCAGGTCCTTGAAGCCTTTGAAGTCGATGATGCCCCAGCCGACGGTGATGAGGATGCCGGCGAGGACCGACAGCGGAACATACTGGACCACAGAGCCGAGGCCGAGCATGATGGCCAGCAGCAGCAGGGCGTGCACCATGCCGGAGAGCTGGGTGCGGCCGCCGCTCTTGACGTTGACCACAGTGCGCATGGTGGCGCCGGCACCGGGGAGTCCGCAGAAGAATCCGGCGACGGCGTTGCCGATGCCCTGTCCTATGAGTTCGCGGTTGGAGTTGTGCTTGGTTTTGGTGATGTTGTCGGCCACGACGGAGGTGAGCAGTGTGTCGATGGAGCCGAGGCCGGCCAGCGTGAGGCCGGGGATGATGGCAGCGACGAGGACGGTGCCCCAGTTGATGCCGGAGAGTGCAATCTGGTCGTGCAGGAAGAAAGGCTTGGGCAATCCCGAGGGGATGGCGCCGATGGTGGCCACGCCGTCCATGTTGATGAAAAGCGAGACGACCGTCATCACGATAAGGGCCACGAGTGTGGAGGGTACCTTCTTGGTGAGCAGAGGGAAGAGATAGATGATGGCCACGGTGCCGAGGCCGAGGAGGAGCGCGGTGAGGGAGGTGTGGGAGAAGGCGGCGGGCAGGCCGGCAATCTGGTCGATCATGGAACCGCTGCCGCTCTGGCCCACCAAGGGGTAGAGCTGCTGCAGGATAATGATGACGCCGATGCCGCTCATGAAGCCGCTGAGCACAGGATAAGGGATATAGCGTACATATTTGCCAATCTTGATGACGCCGAAGAGAATCTGGAAGAGGCCGCAGAAGATGGCGGCCAGGGCCATGGAGATGAGCACCTCGGAGATGCTGCCGCCCGAGGAGGCCCAGGCGCCGGAGACGAGGGTGGCGGTGATGACGGTCATGGGGCCCGTGGGGCCGGAGATCTGGCTGTGGGTGCCGCCGAAGAGGGCGGCAAAGAAGCCGAGGAGCATGGCGCCGGTGAGGCCGACGTAAGCGCCCATGGAGGCAGCGTCGGGGGAGGCTACGCCGCTGAAAGCCTGTATGCCGAAGGCCAGGGCCAGGGGCAATGCGACGATGCCGGCGGTCACTCCGCCAAACAGGTCGCCTTTGAGATTGCTAAAGAGGTTCATGATACAATTGCTTGATTTGTGTGGATATTATTTTTTTTCAATCGAGAGTCCAATAAACGAGGGATACGGAAAGGATGCCAAGTCCGGCACCAGCCAGCACGTCGCCGGCCCAGTGGCGGTTGTTGTAGATGCGCATGAGGCCCACGAGGGTGGCCACGGCATAGCCCGCGACGGCTATCCAGGGGTAATCCTTGCCGTATTCGCGGCGCAGGATTTCAGCCCCTGTAAAGGCGAAGAAGGTGTGTCCGGAGGGGAAACTGTTGCGGGTGGAATTGTCGGGACGGCGCAGGGCGAAGCCGTACTTGCCGGCGTTGAGCCATCCCGCACCGAGAAGATAACTGGCCCCTTCGAGCTGGGCCAGCTTCCAGAAGCTGTGCCTGCCTTCAATGCCGCAGAGCGTCAGCACCACGGGCGTCAACGCCGGCAGATACTGGATGTAGTCGTCAAGGTGAAGTCTGGGCAGGTCGTGGTACATCACCTCGTCGCGAAGGGACACCGCCAGCTCGTTCACCTGGGGTTGGAAAGCAAGCACGCCACCCATACCCGCCAGGGTGACGCCCGTGATGGCCGGGCCAATGTATTTGCGCATCGGCAAAGACCCATGGATGATGGTGTCGTTCTGCGCCCGGAGGGTCGTGGGGGCTAACAGCAGGAGTATGACCAGCAGGTATCTCATAGGGTTAAACGTCCGTTGGAAAGCACCGGCACGACGGGGCAAGTATCTATTTTGAATGCAAAGTGCACATCCTCATGGGCACCAAGGCCATAGAGGCGTTGAACATGGGTGGCGGTGCCGCAATAGGCGAAGGGGTTGGCCTTGGCCTGCTGCCATAGGGCGAGGGCCATGTTGGCGGCATCGCCGTGGGGCGTGGCCTGGCAGCGCTCGATGATGGCGCCAGCCACAATGGTATCCTCGATGCAGAAGTCGTTCTTCCACCCGCTGCAGAGCAATACCGTGCTGCGATCCTCTTGCTTCAACCTTTGGCAAAGGGCCGAGAGATTGGCGAAAGCCCCAACGAGCGTCAGGTCGGCGTCGGCAGCGCGGACAATGGACACCGTGCCGTTGGTGGTGCTATAGGCCAGACGTACACCGCTCATGTCGTTGCGGAGGTATTCCGTCGGTGAATTGCCGTATTCTGCGTCTCCAACTTTGCTGCCATTGCGCTCGGCGGCAAGAAGATACCCCATCTGACGGTAGCTCTGAAGGTTGTCAAGACTGTCCAAAGGAACAACAATGCTGCAGCCAGCCTGGAAAGCGGCGCAGACAGCCGTGGTGGCGCGTAGAAGGTCGATGGCCACAGCGACGTGATTCTCGGTGATGGTTCGGTAGGGGTAGAGGGCCGGAGTCAGTGATACTTCGATTTTCATATAAGTCAGTGTCAGTCTGTCAGTTCGGTCTTTTTCATCTCGACAGTTCCGTCGGGATGAATCTGAAGGTTGAAATATTCGGGATGCGAGCGGATATAGCGCTCGGTGCGGTGCTCGCGGGCACGCTTGCCCGAGGGCAAGTCCTTCAGCACATATTTGTTCAGCGTTTCCACAAGACGGCAGCGCTGGGCGGTCTCCAGGTCGCAGCCATATTTCTCCGCAAAGGCTTCGTCATCGCGTAGCGGCAGAGGGTTGCCCTTGAAGTCGGTGGGGAGATTTTTACGGGCCGTGACGGACACGTGCAACAGCTCATTGTTGCTGACTGCGGAGCGTAACACATACTCCGCCTCTACCGTCCAACTGTTGCCGGTGCTTCTCCAGTTGTGGATGGTGATGAAGAGCACGGCATCGATGCCAAGCTGGGTATGGTAGTCGGAGATGTCCTCGTTGCGCAGTTGTTTGCCGGTGCGCCATTCGGTGGCGGCAATCTGGGCCGACGCCAACGGGCCAAGCACATAGTAGCCGTTGTACACCAGAGGGTCGGAGGCGGTGAGATAGAGTTGCCTGGAGGCGATGTTGAGCGAGATGTTGAGCAGCGAATCCTCCTGTGAGCGCACAGCACGGCGCATGGAAAGGTCGTTGAGGGGAGCCACATAGATGACCGACGGGCGCTCCTTGTAGATATCGCTGTAGTGATCAAGCTTCTTCTCGCTCTTGCACGACGCCATGAGCATCACGGCCAACATCATCAGTATAGCGGTTCTTGTCTTCATGGCGGTCACTTTTTCTTTTCGGCTTCACGGGCGGCTTTGGCGGCCTCCCGTTCTGCCTTGCGCTGTGCGGCGCGTTCCTTGTTCTGTTTTTCGCGTTCCTTGCGCTCGGCCTTGCGGGCTTCCTCTTTCTCCTGCTTGGCTTTCTCACGGTCGAGCTTGGCCTGCTTGCGGGCATCCTTGACGGCTTGCTTGGCGGCAGCTATCGAGTCGGCCACAAACTGTTTGCGCGCCGCTTCGGCGGCCTGCTGCTGTTCCAGCAGTTCACGCTTCTCTTTGGCGGTGAGTTCCATGGGATATTCCACCGAGTCCTGCGGAGTCTGCAGACTGATCCACAACGTGTCGGTACTGTCGATAACGGGGGCTATAAAAGGCAGCGGACGCAGACCTTCGATGGAGTCGTAGGCCCAACTGGCCAGCTGTCCCATATTGGCGGTGTCGTGCAGCGAGGCCAGGGTGTCCGCCAGCATGTCGGGCATCAGACGCTGCTTGATTCGCTGCACCATGCCGCGGCTTTCGGGGAACGCCTTCACCTCGGCGTTGAGCATACGGCAGGCGGTGCCTTTATGACCCATCAGGGCCAGTGTGACGCCGTATTCGGCATACATGCCGGGATGCAGCGTGTCGGCCTTGACGGCGGCATTGATATTCTCAGCATAGGCTGTGGCCAGCGAGTGCAACCCGCCATAGGTGGGATAGGTCTGATACCTCAGCACCTCTGCTCTCGGCACCCCGACATACGCTCCCGAACAGGCGGTAAGCATATTGAGAATTGAAAATTGAAAAAAGAAAAGCATGACGCACACAATGATGCGCCACATCTTCTGGTTTCTATTGTTTTTTCCCAATCTCATTTCAATTTTCTGTTTTTACCTTTCAATTCAAAAAAATAGCCAGGGCTTATAAGCCGGGTTCTGTAACCCTTGCGGGCCTTCTATCATCAATCTGGGGCCGCCGTCGCCGACGGTCTCTATCGACCTACCCTCCGACAACTGCCTTGCGGCAATCGGGCGAGCCAGCCCGAGTTTGCCGGTTTATTTGGTCTTTCAGCCCATGAGGCTTGCCATCACGCCTGTCACCAGGTCGCGTCGTGGGCTCTTACCCCGCGTTTTCACCCTTACCCTTGCGGGCGGTTTCTTTTCTGTGGCGCTTGCTGTCGCCCTCCTCTCGCCGCTTGTGCGCGGGGATGGCGCCTTCCCGTTAGGAAGCATGGTGGCTCGCGCTGCCCGGACTTTCCTCTCGGCATCGCCGAGCGATAGAACAGCCCTGCTATTTTTCGGGTGCAAAGATACGCATAATTTTTGAATTGCACGCCGTATTATATATAAAATAATGCCGACAGTCTCCCGTCGGCAATGATTATGTGGTAGTTATATTCTCTGCGACAACTATCGGATGATAGTCACCGTTCCCTTTTCCTGATGGGGTTTGCCGGCGCTGTCGCGGAATTTGGCTATCCACACATATGCGCCCTGAGGCATGACCATGCCGTCGTGCGTGCCGTCCCACTCAAAGGTGGGGTCGTTGCTCTTGTACACCTGACGGCCGCCACGGTTGAAGATGGCAATGCGGAATTCACTCACCGTCGAGGAGAACTTCAGCTTGAAACTGCGGTTCTCGTCCACGTCGCCGTTGGGGGCAATGACGTTGGGGGCCCAGACCAGGTCGTCCACATGCACCACCGTCGACGTGGGGTCCTTGCTCTTTGCGGTTGACGTTTGCGCAACCTGGACCACGTCGCCATTCACGGTCGTCGGCTCCGCCTTGGCAGTGGCCGGGGTTTTGACCTCCTCGGCAACCGATACCACCTTGGCCTGTTCCACGACAGGAGCCGCAGCAGTCTTCACCTCACCCTGGGACACGGGGACCGCGCTGGCCACCTTCACCGGTGCCGGCGGCACCGCTTCGGATACGGTGGGCTTGACGGCCACGGAAGGAGTCTCACGCACAACCGCGGTGCTCACAGCCTCGCCTGTCTCGGCGACGGCAACCGTCGATACCTCCTGCGGCATCGCCACCTCGGCCTTCTCGGCAACTGCCACCATCCCCGGGTCTACCATCGGGGTGGCCTTCTCGGCAGGCCACGCCGCCCACACCACGGCAGCCACCGCCACACACGCTGCCGCCACACCGCCGCCAACCCTGGCCAGACGGCGCACACGCAAGCGACGCTCTATCTTCTCGTATAGCCCTGCGTCGGGCTGCACTCTAAAGTTCTTCAAGTCCATATTCTTTATCCTTTTTCGTTTTCCAACAATTCCTTCAGGAAGAGACATGACCGGCTGAACATCACCCTCAGGTTCTTCAAACTGGTGTTCAACCTCCGTGCCGTTTCTTCCGGTGTCACCCCCTCGATCTCCAGCAGGTTGAATACCGCACGGTATCTCTCCGGCAGTTTCTGCAGGGCCGCCACCACCTCCTCTTGGGCAAAGGGGTCCAGCGGCGGTGCCGCAGGCTCGCTCTTCACCTCGTCGAGGCTCACGGTCTCCATGCGGTCGCGCAGGTGGTTCAGGCACTCGTTGACCATCAGCTGGTACACCCATGCCATCAGCTTCTCCGGCTCGCGCAGACGGCCTATCCGCTCAAAAACCTTCACATAGCCGTCCTGCATCACATCCTGCGCCTCTTCGCGGTTGCGGCAATAGCGCATGCACACACCCATAGCCATCGGAGCCGTGGTCTCGTAGAGGCGGCGCATGGCCCTGCGGTCACGGCGCCGGCATTCCTCGACCAACTGTGTGTACATTTCTTCCATTTGTCTATATAGACACATTTTTTGCCAAAAAATTTCAGTGTTAACATTATTTAACACTATTTTTTTGACACCGATTCACTTAAACCCTCTATTATCAACGTCTTACCCGACACAAAAAATTTCACCTCATAGCCGCCGAAGAGCATCGCATAGCGCCTCTCGGGGTCGTCCTGGTAGTGCGGACGGGGATCCTGGGCCAGCGACTGCCGCAGGGCCTGCGCCAACGCCACGGGCAGCGGGGCCAGCAACCCCTGGGGGTCGTCCACACACAGGGCCTCGCCGGGGGCTTCCGATGCAAAACCGCTGCGCGCGCCGGGATGGCTGTCGGCATAGGCTATGTAGGGCTTGATGTCGTAGATGGGTGTGCCGTCCACCAGGTCGGCGCCTTCCACCGTCAGCACCATGCCCTCGCGCGCATCGTTCTCGATGGCCGCCAGGCGCACCGACGACAAGCCTACGGCATTGGGCCTGTAGGGGCTGCGCGTGGCGAAGACCCCTACCCTCTTGTTGCCCCCCAGGCGCGGCGGCCGCACCGTCGGGCTCCACTCCTGGCGGCCGTTGAGGTGGAACCCCCACAGCAGCCACACATAGTCGAAGCCCTCCAATCCGCGCACAGCCTCCGCCACCCGATACTCAGGCTCGAAGACCACCCGCGCACGGCTCTCCACCAGTCCCGCCTGCCGCGGCACCCCGAATTTCGTCGCATAGGGACATTCAATATGGGCAATTTGTTTTAGTTCCATTACCGCTGGCGGTTCTTCCAGAACTCCATGAAATCCTCCTTGTTGCGCACCAGGAGGTTGGGGGTGTCGAGGCCGTAGGGGCAGTGCTGCACACAGTGGTTGCAATGCAGGCAGCCGTCGATTTTCATCATCTCGCGGTACCACTCTTCGGTGAGGTAGACGCTGTGGGGCGCGCGGCGCAGGAAGAGCGACATGCGGTTGCAGTCCTGAATCTGTATGCCCGCCGGGCAGGGCTGGCAGTAGCCGCAGCCGCGGCAGAAGTCGCCGCTGAGTTCGCGACGGTCCTTCTCTATCACGGCCTCCATCTCGGCGGTGAGCACCGGCGGGTTGTCCTGATAGGAGAGCCATTCGTCGAGCTCGCTCTCTTTCTGTATGCCCCAGATGGGGGCCACGTTGTACTGCGCCAGCCAGGCGTAGGCCACGTCGCTGTGGGTGATGAGGCCGCCGCTGAGGCCCTTCATGCAGATGAAGCCCATGCCGGCATCGAGGGCACGGCGCACAATGTCGTGGTCGGCCTCCGAAGCCAGGTAGGAGAAGGGGTACTGCAGCGTCTCGTAGAGGCCGCTCTCGATGGCTTCGAGGGCCACATGCTGGCGGTGGTTGGTGATGCCGATGTGGCGCACCTTGCCCTGGCGCCGGGCCTCGAGCATGGCCTCGTAGAGGCCGCTGCCGTCGCCGGGCTTGGGGCAGAACGGCAGGTTGTGGAACTGGTAGAGGTCCACATAATCCGTCCGCAGCAACCCGAGGCTCGTCTCCAGGTCTTTCCAGAATCCTTCGGCCGTGGTGGCACCGGTCTTGGTGCTGATGATGATCTCGCTGCGACGGCCTTCGAAAGCCGCGCCCAGCTTGGCCTCGCTGTCGGTATAGAAGCGGGCGGTGTCGAAATAGTACATGCCGCCGGCCAAGGCGCGGCGCAGGAGGCGCACGGCGTCGGCCTCGCTGATGCGTTGTATGGGCAGAGCCCCGAAACCGTTGCGCGGCACCACAAGGCCGCTGCGTCCAAGGGTAATTGTATCCATCTGTATTGCGTTTTTCTGTTTTATACCATGATAACTCCCTTCGGCACTTTTTATTGTGTGCCCCGGCAGAAAAAAACACCGCCACCCGGGAGGGGCATAAGAGGTGTCCGATACGGCCGTTCTTATATTGTTCTTATATCGTTCTCATATTGTTCGCATATTGTTCTTATATTCTGGATATAAGAACAATATAAGAACAATATGTAAACAATATAAGAACGGCCGTATCTGGGGCCTATCGGGTCCCCTTTCCAAGGGGGAGGGAGGCCATCGGGAAAGGGGCGAAATATAGTTAAATAATGTTAAAAAATGCCTTTGTGGTAAATTTTTTGGCCTTTTGATGCTATTATATAAGTGAAAAGGTATAATTTTGCACTTTCATAAGCAGGGGTTCCTTATGGACTATGGAGGATGCCGAGAAGACATATAAACAGCTGGTCAACAGCAATATCAACCTGATACGCGAACGGTGCTGGTACTATTCCGGCACCGACAAGCGCCTCTTTGCCGAGTTGCTGCACGAGGTAATGTGCGACCTGTGGGCCTCCATCGACCTCTACGACCCCACCTATGCCCCTGCGCAGCAGCGGCGGTGGGTGCGCGAGCGCTGCCGCGGCGTCTACACGCGCCATCGCCGCCTGTTCTACCCCAGCCTGCTGCCCCTCGACGAGGAGTGGCCGGAGGACATAAGCGACCAAGAGCTGCGCGAGAGCGTCGACGAGCTGGCCGAGGACCTCGACGCCGGCGAGCGCCGCCTGCTGGAGCTCCTGCTGCAGGGCTACAACCACGGCGAAAGCGCGCGGAAGCTCGCCCTGAGCCCTGCCGCCGTCACCAAGCGCTACCGCCGCATGATAGAAAAGATGAAACAACGATACAAAAACCTGAACCTATGAACAACGCATTGCAAGATAAGAATCTCCGCCGGCTGGCGCTCGGTGTTGTCCGGCGGCGTGCCGGGGGGAGCCCCGTCGGAGAGATGGAGGCCGCGCTGGCCGCCGACAATCGTCGGTGGCTGTACCGCCGCTCGTGTGCCGCCTGGCGTCGCCGAGTGGCCCTGGCAGCGGTGCTGCTGGCACTCGCCGTGGCCCTGCCCACGGCGGCACGCCTCACCGTGTCCCACGGCATAGTCACCTCCACCGGCGACCCCCGTGAGGCCGTCCTCGACGTGTACTACGTGCTCGAAAACCAGAACAACCCCATGGCATGAACCGTCGTCGTTTATACTGGATACTCGTTGTGGCGCTCAGCCTTGCGGCCGCAGGTCTTGCCTTGTGGTTGCCGCGCTATGCTGCCGCCCACCGTGTCAGCGACCTCTACCGCACCTATGCCGACAACCCCCACCTCACCGTGGCCCATATCGAGGACTTCCCCGTCAACGACACCCTGACCGTCAACGTCACCACCCTCACCGCCCTCGACTCCGTCGGCTGGGAGTCCCTTAAAAGCGATTTTTCCATCCCGAAACTACCCGACTTTTTTCAGCATGAGATAGACGGTGGCAAGGACCTAATACTGACATATCTTGCTCCGAAAGAAGACCCCCGACTTGGAATGGACACAATAGACATGTGTAACAATAATGTAATCGGAATATCTTATATCAAGCGTTCCGTGAGTGTTTTTTATACCGAAACAGAGTCGCAGCAGGACGATGTCCTGCATTACAGTTTAAAATTATCTAAATAATAAATAAATATGAATAAAACAACACGAACCGTTGCCCTTTTTGCAGGGCTGAGCCTGGTGGCAGTCGGCTGCCAGAAAGAAGACATTGTTAAATTAAATGTAGCTGGTGAAGAAACGCAAGCTTTCATTGATGTTTTTTACACTATTGATGACGAAAGCCTGCATGCCACCTTCGATGACGAGCAGTCGTGGAATGCATTTCTTCATCGCTTATTCACTCTCGCTGAAGAAGGGCACAATGTCAGCTTTGGAGACAAAAGAATGGAAAGTTTTGTTACCAAAGAAGTTCTCACTTATACAACCACGAGTCAACCGGAAGCCATGGAATGGGCTGACAGAAAGTTTAAGGCTGGATACAAGGTCATGGTGAATTACGACGAGAAAACAGGTATTTACACCTGTGTGGCAATCAAATAGAAACCCTTAATAACCTGAAAAACCTATGAAATACATTTGATTTGGCCCTTGGCGAAAAAAGTGCGTCAGTCGTACAAGGGTTAGAGAAAAGGCGCAGTTATTTAAAATCATCAATAACCATAATAATTACACTATGAACAAAATCAATTTAGAAAGCAGTGGTAAACAAAAGTCTGCTGCATGGAAAACAAGAGTGTTTCTGTTTTGGGTCTGCCTGTTGTTGCCGATGACAGTGTCTGGCCAGGAGATGATTAGGGCTATATATGATGCGACGACCGATGTCACTATGGCGCGTATGGTGACGCCGTATCAGAAATGGATAGTGTATAGCGAAAACAACAAGATGTCTCTTTTTGGGTGTATGGATACCTCCGGGTATAGCAATATCTTTGTGAAAACACAACAACATCTCCATGTCAATGATATGGAGATTGTGGGGCAAACGTTGTATTTTTGCGGGTCTATGTTTAACTATGATATCATGGAGGATGTCGGCGTTGTGGGCTTTTTTGATATTCGTAGCTTTGACACCCCATCGTCTATGGTCGTGAATTACATTTTCTTCAATGAATTTGCTGAGCTCAAGAAGCTGGTCTATTACGTGAAGGAATCGACCAAACATATTTGTATGATAGGTACTGGAAAGGACCAACGCGATTACATGGCGGATGCCTATTTGTTTTTTGGAGATGAGCAGCCTGTCTACTATTGGGCGAGGTCATGGATGTATCTGCCTAATTTCGATGCCGTTTTTGATGACATTACATCATATTACGACGATATTGTTGTATCTGCAAGGATTGAGGATTCAACAGAGGTTCAGATATGCTTTATTCAGAAGACCCCGGTGATCAATTCTCCGTTCTTTTTCACGGTCAGTTTGGAAACAGTAAAAATTCCAAATGTACCAATGAATTCTGTGTTGCTACAAACAAACAGATATAATTTGTATGCGTTCTATCGAAGTGGAGCATATCTGGATGTGTGTCAATTTAATGGTCGAAATAACAATACCTCGCTGCGTATTCCTGTCCTCCATACAGGGGGATTGTTTGCGGAATACTTCAAGTTGAAAGATGTATGTGTTGACATTTACGAAAGAGATGAGATGAGTGCACTCATAGCAAAAACAGAGGGATTGTTAACCACCCATCGTATTTACCATATCCCCCAATCTTTGTTCCCCGCAGGAGGTGTTGTAAATGCACATGAATACAGCCATCTGATGCCCTATATTCCAATGACACTCTGTGGTGGAAAGAATAATCATACTATTACAATGGGCAGATATATGGGGAACTGGGGTATGGCCAGAGTGGTGAATTCAATATATGGACAGTGTACAGGCAAGGTTGAATCGAAAACGAGAGAGAAGGATCATGGATATAATCCTAAGGATAGGGAATACAGGAGATTTAATGGCGACGCAGAGCTTTTAAGCATGCCTGTGTCTGTGTTGGACTATACGGTGTTTCAGGAGTGTGGTGACTACTATATGAAAGAAGACATTAATAAACAATAAAAAAACATAGTTATGAAAAAGATTTCGATTATTTTGTTGGCCATGTTGCCGATGGCGGCGGGATGGGCTCAGGACACTGTTCAGAGTTGTTTGAAAGACAACTATTTCATGGACATGGTTCCCAACCTTGAGAGCGACTGGCATATCAGTTACGGAACCATATACGGGGATGGATGCGGAGTGGTGACCAAAGAGATGCATGCAAAGGATTCGCTGAAGATATACGGTGTGGCGGCGTGCCTGATGACTGAGTTCGACGATTCCTATCTTCCGGCAAGCGGAGACTGGACTCCGTCGGAATGGTGGGAGGAGTTCTGGTCCCGGTTTCAGGACACCACGCTGGACGAATGCTATGAGTATCTCGGCATCTATCTTAAGGACAGCAGCAGTGATCTTGTGCCGCACCGCGAGGTGATGGTGCACAGGAAATACGACACGGCGGCCTACTATGTGGAGACAGGCAAATACTGGAGATTCAACCCCAATTATGTCTATGCAATGTACGAGAAGTATTTCGACAGTGCCATAGTCGTGAGCGGCAAATTCTATGTGGGAACCACGCAGCGCTCGTCTCAGGACGCGGAAATCCATATGTCTTTCACCCCGAGGGTCATGGAGGGGCTGGGACTGCATGAGTATCATGTCTGGAAGTATTGCTGGCCCAGCTCAGGGGATGTGCATTGGGTGTGGCCGAACATGCCGTCGTCGCAGGACAAGTTCTATCTGATATTCCCCATCCTCACGCCCGACCCCAATGCCCCTACGGAGGAGCCTGGCGACACGACGGGCATCGGGGTGGCGGACATGGTGAGCCGCTACGTGAGTGTGCAGCCCAATCCGGCGACGGCGGAGGCCCGTGTGCTGTCGAGCTTCGGCATCGATCGTGTGGAGGTTTTCAATGGCGAGGGGCAGCGTGTGGCGGAGCTCCGCGGCGAAGGGACGGAGATGGGTCTCGACGTGCGCGGCTGGGCTGCGGGCGCCTACCTGCTGCGTGTTGCCACGCCCATGGGCACCACGACGAAGAAGCTGTTGGTGCGCTGAGCGCCGGTGGGAGCGCGGCGGTGCACTTCCCGGCGGCATGCAGGAGGGGGCGTGTGGAGATTTTTTTTTGCAGCGTAAAGTTTTTTTTGTATTTTTGTAGGTTGATACAAAGAGGCAAAATATAAAAAAAATAACGATAAAATATTGTAATTATGTACACTAAGTTTCAACAGCATCTGCAGAAAGAGCTGGCCGATATCGAGGCCGCCGGTCTTTACAAACACGAACGCATCATCGAGAGCCCCCAGGGCGCCGAGATTATGGTGAAGGGCAAGAAGTGCCTCAACTTCTGCGCCAACAACTACCTGGGTCTGGCCGACAACCCCGAGCTTATCGAGGCCGCCAAGAAGGGCATGGACGCCCGCGGCTACGGCATGGCCTCTGTCCGCTTCATTTGCGGCTGCCAGGACCTGCACAAGCAGCTTGAAAAGAAGATTGCCGAGTTCTTCGGCACCGAGGACACCATCCTCTA
>DGTB01000034.1 GCA_002394185.1 Bacteroidales bacterium UBA4347
ATATAGGAACAATATAAGAACAATATGTAAACAATATAAGAACAATATAAGAACGGCCGTATCAGGGGCGTATCGGGTACCCTTCGGGTGGGGTAAAAAAAAGAGAGGATACCCACGGGGTATCCTCTTTGGAGTTTATCATACAAAATACTCTATTTCAGGTAGTACTCGACGGTGGTGACGACGCGGACCTTCTTCACCTGGGGGGTGTTCTCGTCGAGGTCTTCCACCTCGAAGTAGCCCTGCGAGGCGGTGCGCATCTTGCCGATCTTGCTGTGGCTGTTGTTGGCGAACTCGTCGGCGGCCACGCGGGCGTTCTCGAGGCTCTCGCGGATCATCTCGGGTTTGATATCGTTGAGGCCGAGGTACTGGTAGTCGGCGTAGCTGTTGGCCAGGATGTTCTGGTTGACGAGGTCGGTTTCAAGGGTCTGCTGGAGCTTGCGCACGAGATCGAGGTTCTTGGTGAAGACGGTGACCGTCTGGTTGACCTGGTAGCGGAAGGTGATTTGGGAGACGTTGTTGCTCCAGTTGTAGCGGTCGTCGTAGCTGGCGTTGGCGACTTTGATTTCGTCCTCGGCGAAGCCGGCGTCGCGCAGCGCTTTGACAATGACGTCGTTGTTGCGGCGGATGGTGTTGCGGAGGTCGGCGAGGTCGTTGCCCTTCTCGTTGTAGCTGATGCGCCAAACGACGCGGTCGGCGGGCACCTCTTTCTCGCAGAGGCCGCGCACTTTGACGGTGTTGTCGTAGGACTTGAAGGTTTTCACGGTCCAGACCATGCAGAGGCCCAGCACCAAGGCCGCGAGCACGATGGCGCCGCCCTGAATCATGTTTTTCTTGAATGGAACCATTTTTGACATATTTTAGTTGTTTTAGTTTTTTTCAGGCTATAACGCGGCTGTCGGGTGGTTTATTGTGCTGCGGGGGCAATATTTTATTTTACTGGTCGTGCCGCTGCTGCTCCAACAGGCGGTCAAGTTTCTGTTCGAGCACATCGAGCTTGGCCTTGACGTCGTCGTTGTTGTCGGCCGCCAGGGCGTCGACGAAGATGGAGTTGATGAGGGACATGCCGATGATGCCGCCGCCGATGAGCAGCAGGCAGAAGTAGAAGCGGATGATGTGGGTCCATACGGGCGAGAGGTCGCCCACCACGGCATTGGGTATCTCGTACCAGCCCTCAACGGTGAAGAGCTGGAAGACGGAGTAGATGGCGTCCAGCGGGGTGTCGAAATACTCCGGCGCCACCTTGCCGAAGAGGGCGCTGTTGAACATGGCGATGACCACGATGACGATGAAGTAACCCAGCAGGAAGCCCGCCGACTGGCGCAGGGCGAGTTTGAATCCGGCCCAGATCTCGGTCAGGTTGGGGAAGCGGCGGGCCGTGCGGAAGAGCTTGAAGACCCTCAGGGCGCGGAAGATGATGATGGTGTTGATGCTGGCAATTTCGGGTATGAGGTAGGCCAGGAGGGCGGGAATGGAGAGGATGGTGACGATGCCGTCGAGGGCGTTCCAGCGGTCGCGCCAGTAGCCCTTCGGGCCGTACTCAAGGTGTTTCACCACCATCTCAGCGATGAATATCAGCGTGCAGACGATGTCGACCAGGCTCAGGGCCATGTGGTCCACGCCGCACTCCTGGATGAATATCACCACCACATTCAGTATGACGATGGCCAGGAGCAGTTTTTCGTTGAGCAGTATTTTCTTCATAGTAAGGTTTTTATAGTATAATTACGCTTCAAGGTCCGGATTGCAAAGGTACGAAAAAAAATATTCTTTTGTTATTCCAAGTTTTTTTTTGTACCTTTGCAGTCGGAATAATTTTTTTCGAGGGGGTGTCAGATTGCGGTCGGAAAATGTGTATTTGATTATAAAAGGCTATGATGCGTCGAAGGTTCATAATGCTGTTGTTGCTGGCCGTGGCCGGCACGGTATCGGCCCAGGAGGTGCTGGTGCTGAAGGGGCGCGTGGTGGACGGCCACGGCGGTGTGCCCTACGCCACGCTGCAGCTGACGGGCGGCGCCATCGGCGTTTGCTGCAACGACCAAGGCGACTACGAACTGAAGGTCCCCGCCGGGTACACGGCCGACAGCGTGCTGGTGCGGTCGGTGGGCTACGAGCCATTGCGCCTCAGCGTGAACGACCTGCAAAAACGCAGCCGCATCAAGCTCAAGGAACAGGCCATCGAGCTGAAGGAGGTGAACGTTTCGCGCTACCGCCACGGCCTGGACCTGATGCTGGACGTGCTGCTGAGCCTGGACAGCGCTTTCCAGCAGGAGACGGCCTACTCCACCTTCTTCTACCGCGACTGGCGCAGCGTGGACGACGAGATATACCTCTTCGACGAAGCCGTCATGGAGGTGGAGCGCGGCCCCTACAGCCAAAACATCGGGAAACGCAGCTACAACTTCAAATCCCCCAACCGCCAGCTGGAGACCAACTACAAGACCATCCTGCGCCACCGCCTGCTGGTGAGCGACCGCAACCTGCTGGAAGAGAAAGTGGGCAAGAAGGACGGCATCGACGAGATGTTGCAATATGCCGACGAGGAGCAGTTCTACGACCCCGTGTCGGCGCCCAACGCCAGCTACGGCCTGTCGAAATGGTGGATTATGCGCCAGCAGTACCTGCCTCTGTTGGAGTTCGACGACGGCGGCGAGGGCTACTACCTGGTACGTTCGGTGGGTGCCAGCCAGCTTTCGCGCGAAACGAACTACGAGTACGTCATCCGCAAACGCGGCCTGGCACTGGTGCGCATCACCTCGTGGAACGCCAAGCCCGTCAAAGCGATGGCCCCCGAGGAGGCATGGGTGAAGACCTACTTCACCAACATAACCTACGAGACCGACTCCACCACATGGATCTACGACGAGCGCGATGGCAAGCTGACCCTCGCGCGATACTATTCTACTTCCACCCTCCGCCTCACCTCCTGGGGACGCGGACACGACGGGGAGGAGCAGGTGTGGCGCCACAGCGTGGACTGGACCCTCACCGGCTTCAGCCGCAAAGCCACCGCCCCCGAGGGCGAGACCCTCGGCAACCGCCCCGTGGCCCTCGACCGTGCCTTTGGGCAGAGCGACTTCACGCCCGCCTTCTGGGGCAACTACAACACCATCCCCATCGACTCGTACGTGGTCCGGCTGCTGGAAAAGAAACTTTTAAAACAATGAATACCTGGAGCGCCGGCGTCCCGCCGGCAAAACACTGGCAAGGATTGGAGATGCCGGCAAGATGCCGGCGGTCCATGGTTTTCCTGCTGCTGGTTGCCGCCACGCTGGCCTGCCACGCACAGACGGACACCATCGCCATTACCGGCACGGTGTACAACCAGCAGACCTTGAAGCCCGAACCCTACTGTCTGGTGCAGCTGCTGCAAGACAGCGTGGCCAAGGCCGTGCGAGTGTGCGACGAGGAGGGGTTCTTCTTCATCGACAGCCTGCCGACGGGCAGCTACACGCTGCGCGTGGGCGTGGGCCGCGTGACCCTTTTCCAGAACGACATGGAGCTGCGCGAGTTCGCCAACCTGAGCATCTACGTAGACACCCTGCAGCTCATCAACCTGCGTGCCGTCTCCATCAGCGCCCGCCGCTGGGTGCCGCCGATGCCGATGCACCGGCTGGAGGAGCAGCACCTGCTCGTCAAGGATGCCAACGACTACCGCCTGTGGAACTTCAGCGGCAAGATGACCGAATCCGGCCCCGCCTGCGCCGACCTCTCGCGGGGCAACAACGCCGGCTTCCTATACCAGGCCGAAGTGGAAAAGAAGAAGTCCTACAACCACCTCTGGTACACCGACCCCATCCCCGCCACGCCGCGCCGCAAAGCCCGCACAGCACCCTCCGACAGCACCGCCACCGGACAGAAATAGACACTGCTTCTATCCCCAGATACAATGTTACCAGCAGATAATTGAAAAGCCACGGCCGGGCGAATGGCCGGCCGTGGCTTTGATTGATGGGTATTATTTTTAGAACAGGCCTTCCAGCACCGCGTCGTCGACGAGGTTGGGGAGGGTGACTTTGAGGTCGGGGCAGATTTCCATGGCGCGCTTGATGGCGAACATGGCGCCTTCGT
>DGTB01000035.1:0-5459 GCA_002394185.1 Bacteroidales bacterium UBA4347
TATGAGTTAGGAGTTAAGAGTTATGGGTTAGTTTTTCGCGTTCGAGGGTAGAGGAGATGTTGATGTGGTCGGGGTCGGCCATGACGAGAAGGGTCTCGATGGAGGGGTCCTGCAACCGGTTGACGGCGGCGATTGTCTGCTCGTATTCAAAATCCTTGGCGGTGCGTATGCCTCGGATGATGACCTTGGCGCCCAGGCGGTGGCAGAGGTCGATGGTCATACTGGAGTAGGAGGTCACTTCGACGTTCTCGCAGTCGGCCAGTTTCTTTCGTATCAGCTCCATGCGTTCCTCGACGGAGAACATATAGTGTTTCTCGCTGTTTATGCCGACGGCGACCACGATTTTGTCAAACAACGGAGTTATACGTCTGAGGATGGCTTCGTGGCCGGCGGTGAAGGGGTCGAAGGAACCGGGAAAAAGAGCTAAAACTGCCATATCAGACGAAATGTTAGTGAGTTGTTGTAACAATCGTTGTCCCATTCCTTTCGGCTTTCTCCGTTGGGTTTTATCTCGGTGAAGGTCCAGTCTCGCTTGATGGCGATAAGCGAATAGTGCCATCGAATATTGAATATGAGGCCTCTCCACACTTTGAACCGAATGTCGGCAACGGCGGTGAGGTCGTTGTTGAGGAAGGACATGTCGTTGGTGTCGGGGAAGAAATAGTTAGGGTTGTAGCGCATCACGTTGTGAGGCTGTTGCACCAGGCGGCTGTAGCATACGCCGAGTCCGATGAGCATACCGCCCCAGGGGTCGCGATAGTGGACCATGAGGGGTATGTCGACATAGTCGAGCCTGAGAGAGATGCTGTACGGGTCGCCGGTGCCGTTGTAGGAGCCACGCTGGGTGAAGGCCGCCTCGATGCTGAGGTTCCAGGTCTCGTGGCGGTCGAAACCGAAAATGGCTCCGACACCTGCGGTGGCTCCCCATTTGCTGAAGCTTTTCAGCTCGTCGCCTTCAATCTGGGACATCGTGGCCCCCGCCGAAACAAATCCGTGGATGCGCTGTGCCGCGAGGGGGAGGGTAGTGGTCAGTATCAAGATGAGCAAAAGGGTCTTTTTCATATTCTTATAGGTTGTTTAGGTTGTGTATCAAAATAGCTGCATCGGTGGTGGTCTTGTAGTGGCGCATATAGCGCAGCATCATGCGCTCCTGCACTTCGGTCGAGGCGTTGGGTATCATGTCCGAGGGGGAAAAGACACCTTTTCTGCCACGGTAGCCCACCCAGCTCCATCCGCCGCCCAACACTCGCAGGCAGTCGGCAAAGTATTGTTTCTTCCTCTGTTGGAACCAGAAAAGTATGGGCGACAACAGTAGTAGCAGCAACGTGCTGGCCAGGTCGAAAAGACGTTTGTTGCGTCGACTGCTGTCGGTGCTGATTGTCTCCAGTTCGTCCAGGAACAGTCCTTCGCGCGACAGGATACTGTTGCTGCCAATCACGTAGTCGCTGTTTTTCGGCGCTATCTGGTATTCGACGCCCTTGGTGCGCAGGGCGGCCATCAGGCCTATGATTTCTTTCAGTTCGATATCCGCTCCGCAGAAGACCACCTCTTCCACTTTCTCAATCCTGATGAGGTCTTGCAGGTGATGTGCCTCGCAGGGGCTCTCGGTGATTACCATGTCGGCGTTCACGCCCATTTCGGCATAGAGGAGCTTCACTTTGTGCGTCTCCGCCTCGCTGCCCACCACCAGTACGCTCCCGCGCCTGCGTGCGTTACGCGCGTATCCTTTCATTCCCGCAGCGCTCAGCGTCAAACGTATCAGCAGGTTGCTCGCCAGGGTCCACACCCCACCTGCCACCAGCAGCATGCGCGAGTAGCGTTGCCCCTCGTCCAGCAGGGAGTAGAACGACAGCAGCAACAGCAATCCCACGCCCATGCCTTTCACTATCTTCCATGGGCGCACAGGTTTGTCGTAGCCTCCGGCAAGCCAGCTGCCGCACATCAGTATCAGCACGTAGAGAGGCATCACCAAGTATGTGTACTCCGGTGGATAGTAGTCCACGTTGTTGGCCCACAGCTCTGCCCACAGCCTTTTGATGACCAGGAATCCGCCATAGGCCACTCCGAAATCCAGCAGTGGTATGGCCAGCCTGCTGCCGATGCGCTTGGCCCAGGCCAGTGTGGCCCGCAGCCATATCGCCATCCTCAGCAGGGCATTGAACAGTCGTGCATTGCTGCCGGAGAAGTAGCGCTTGACGAAAATCGACATCGCGTTGTAGAACGTGTAGACGTAGTTCATCGACCCTCGCTTGGTGCTCTCGCCCTTGTAGTGGATGATGTGTGTCTCGGGGAAATAATAGTTCTTGAACTCCGCCAGGCGTATACGCCACGAGTAGTCTATGTCCTCGCCGTACATGAAGTAGCTTTCGTCCAGGCCGCCGATCTTGTCGTAGGCCTCGCGGCTGATCATCAGGAATGCGCCCGGCATAATCTCAATCTCGTTCACTTCGTCCTCCGGCAGGTGCCCCATGTAGTAGGCTGCGATGCGGCGGGAGTGGGGGAAGAGTTTGATCAGCCCCGAGATTTTGTAGAACGAGGCTTCCGGTGACGGGAATCCGCGTTTGCTCTCTTTGAGGAATTTGCCGTCGCCGTCCACCATCTTCACCGTCAGGCCGCCTGCATCGGGGTGTTCGTGCATGAAGTCCACACATTTCACAAAGGTGTCGTTCTCCACCACCGTATCGGGGTTGAGCAGCAGCAGGCACTCGCCCGTGCTTCGGACGAGCGCCTGGTTGTTGGCTTTGGCGAAGCCGACGTTCTCTTTGTTCTCAATCACGTGGACTGCGGGGTACTCCTCGCGCACCATCTCCACGCTCCCGTCCACAGAGTCGTTGTCCACTACCCATACCTCCAGCTCCAGCCTGCTGCCGTCCTTCAGTGTACGGTCGCTCCCGAACACCGACGACAGGCACTGTCGCAGGAAGTACTTCACATTGTAGTTGACGATGACGACGGATAGGATCATTCCTTATTTCTTCTTTTTCCGCTTGCCGGCATTCTCGATGATGGCCACGGCCTCTTCGAGGGTCAGCTTCAGCGGGTCTACGTCTTTGGTCAAACGGAAGTTCTCGCCCTTGTAGGTCAGGTAGGGGCCGAAGCGGCCGATGTTGCTCATCACGGCTTCGCCGTCCTTCTGTCCGATTTCGTGCGGATAGAGCTTCTTCAGCTCCTCCTTCTTCTCTTCGGCTTCGCGTTTCGTCTTGATGATTTCTATGCAGCGCTCCAGAGTCACGTCGTACGGGTCGTCGTTCTTGCCCAGCGAGTAGAACTTGCTGTTGTGGCGTACGTAGGGGCCGAACTTGCCGATGCTCACCGTCACCTCCTTGTCCTCGAACTCGCCCAGCGTGCGCGGCAGCGCGAACAGGCCCAGGGCCTCCTCCAGCGTGATGGTCTCGATGCTCTGGCCGCGTTTCATGCTGGCAAACATCGGCTTCTCGTCCGTGTTGGTTTCGCCGATCTGCACCAAGGTGCCGTAGCGGCCAATCTTGGCGTAGACATTCTTGCCGCTCTTGGGGTCCACGCCCAGCAGGCGGCTGCCTGTCGTGCGCTGGCTGTTCTGTTGGGTCTGGCGGATATTCTTGTGGAACGGTACATAGAAGCGGTCGATCACCTTGCGCCATTCCTTCTTGCCGGCGGCAATGTCGTCGAAGTCTTTCTCCACCGTGGCGGTGAAGTTGTAGTCCATAATGTTGTCGAAGTGCTCCATCAGGAAGTCGTTCACCACGCATCCGATGTCTGTCGGGAACAGCTTGCCTTTCTCGGCATAGCCTTTCTCCTTTTTCTCCACGCGTTTCACCTGGTCGCCCTTCAGGGTGAGCACCACGCAATTCCTCTCTTCGCCCTCGCGGTCTTCTTTCATGATGTATTCGCGCTTCAGGATGGTGCTGATGGTCGGGGCGTAGGTCGACGGACGGCCGATGCCCAGGTCCTCGAGTTTTTTCACGAGGCTTGCCTCCGTGTAGCGTGGCGGGTGCTGAGTGTAGTGCTCCTCGGCCTCGCAGCTTTCCATGCTCAGCAGCGTTCCTTCCGGCAGGCGCGGCAGCATTTTCTCGCCGCCCGTCGGCTCGTCGTCGTCGGTGCTTTCCATGTACACCTTCAGGAAGCCGTCGAACTTCACCTGCTCGCCCGAGCATTGGAAGTACAGTTTCTCGCCCTGGATGCTGATTTCCATTTCTGTCTTTTCTATCTCGGCATCTGCCATCTGGCTTGCCACCGTGCGTTTCCATATCAGCTCGTAGAGTCTGCGCTGGGCGCTCTCGGCGTTGATGCTCTGTGCCGTCATGTCGGTCGGGCGGATGGCCTCGTGGGCCTCCTGGGCACCCTTGGTCTTGGTTTGGTAGCGGCGTGTCTTCACATATTCGGCGCCGTATTGGCTTTCAATCTCCTTTTTGGCCATGCTCAGAGCCAGCTCGCTCAGGTTGACGCTGTCGGTACGCATGTAGGTGATGTATCCGCTCTCGTACAGCTGCTGTGCCACTTGCATGGTGCGTGCCACGCTGAAGCCCAGCTTGCGGCTTGCCTCCTGCTGCAGGGTGCTCGTGGTGAACGGCGGTGCCGGGGTGCGGTGTGCCGGCTTGGTTTCTATCTTGCTCACCTTGAAGTTGGCGCCGGCCATGCTCTCGAGGAATGTCTGGGCCTCGGTCTCGGTCTCGAAGTGGCGGTTCAGCTCCGCCGCCAGCGTCTTGGTGCTGTCTACCGGGCGGAACTGTGCCAGCACGCGGAAGTAGGGCTTGCTTTCGAAGGCTTTGATTTCGTTCTCGCGCTCCACGATCAGTCTCACCGCCACGCTCTGCACGCGGCCTGCGCTCAGCGCCGGTTTGATTTTGCTCCACAGGATGGGGCTGATTTCGTAGCCCACGAGGCGGTCCAGCACGCGGCGGGCCTGCTGTGCGTTCACCAGGTTCATGTCGATGCCGCGGGGGTTCTCGATGGCGTGCAGGATGGCCGTCTTCGTGATCTCGTTGAACACGATGCGCTGCGTTGTCTCAGGATTCAGCTTCAGCGTCTCCTGCAGGTGCCACGCGATGGCTTCACCCTCGCGGTCCTCATCGGATGCCAGCCACACCTTGTCGGCGCTCTTCACGGCTTTCTGCAGCTCGTTCACCAGGCTCCGCTTGTCGTCGCTCACCTGATACTGCGGCTCGTAATCGTTCTCCACGTCGATGCTCATCTCTTTCTTCGCCAAGTCCCGGATGTGTCCGTAGCTCGACTTCACCGTGTAGTCCTTGCCGAGAAACTTCTCGATCGTCTTCGCCTTCGCAGGCGACTCAACAATTACTAAATTCTTCATAACTATATATTTTTATTTTTTTTCTTTCCCGTTTTAAATTCAGAAAACACAATCAAAACGTAAATATATATAATTTATTGTACGCGCACTAAAAAAAACTTTCCATTGTCACCCACCCGAGACCCACCCGAGAGGTGTCTGATACGGCATATCTTATATTGTTTTTATA
>DGTB01000035.1:5570-12620 GCA_002394185.1 Bacteroidales bacterium UBA4347
GAACAATATAAGAACAATATGTAAACAATATAAGAACAATATAAGAACGGCCGTATTGGGGCCGTATTGGGTAGGGGGAGGGTGGGGTGTTGATATTTTTTTGTCGGGGGGTATAATAAAAACGGTTTCGTCGCGTTTTTCTTTCAAAATTATATAATAGAGACAGCGATGAATATACATGTTGTTCAGCACGATGTGCGTACGAACCGACCCGAGGAGAATCTCGAGTGGATAATGGGCGAGCTGGAGTCGGCGGAGAGCCGGGAGGCTTTGCTTACTGTTTTTCCTGCCTGCACGTTGTGCGGGGCGCCGCTTTTTGCGTCGGCGGGCTACACGGACATGCAGAAGCGGGCGCAGGCGGCGCTGCAGGAGCTGGTGGCGCGGAGCGAGCACCGGGCGTTCCTGGTGGGTCTGCCGCTGCAGATTCAGGACAAGGGTTTGTGCAATGCGATTGTGTTTGTGCAGAATTGCGCCATCCGGGCGATTGTGACGAAGAAGTACCTGGCGCCGGACGAGCAGCGTTGTTTTGTGCGTGGCGAGGGTGTGCAGGTGGTGCAGTTTCACGACCAGCGGATAGCGATAGGGTTCTACGAGGACCTGAAGGAGCTGACGCGCGGCCATGTGGAGCAGCCGGACCTGGTGGTGTGCTGCGGATGCAATGTGTTTGACTACCAGAAGCCTTACCGCACGCGCTACCGTATGAGCAAGATTGTGGAGACGCTGAATGCGGGGCTGGTGTATGTGAACCGCACGGGCGGCGAGGGTCCGTACCTGTACGCGGGCGGGAGCCTGGCGATGAACGCGGCGGGGGGAGTGCTGTGCCAGCTGCCCTACTTTGAGGATGCGTGTGTGACTGTGGACATGCAGCAGATAGAGGAGGTGGAGGACGAGAAGCCGGAGGCCGTGGAACTGGTGTACAAGGCGCTGGTGTGCGGGTTGAGGGATTATTTCCGCAAGAACGGCATCCAGCGCGCGGTGCTGGGGCTGAGCGGTGGTGTGGATTCGGCGCTGGTGGCGACGCTGGCGGCGGACGCCATCGGTGCGGAGAATGTGCACGGGCTGCTGATGCCGAGCCAGTACAGCACGGACCATTCGGTGAAGGACGCCGAGGACCTGGCGCACAATCTGGGCATGGGCTACCATATTGTGCCGATACGCGATATGTTCGACTCGTTCCGCGGGGCGCTGAAGCCCGTCTTCGGCGACCGCGCGGAGGATGTGACCGAGGAGAATCTGCAGGCGCGAGTGCGCGGCACGCTGGTGATGGCCTACGCGAACAAGTTCGGTGCACTGGCGCTGAACACGACGAACCGTTCGGAGGCCGCGATGGGCTACGGCACGATCTACGGCGACTCCTGCGGAGGCCTGGCGGTGATTGGCGACCTGTACAAGACAGAGGTTTACCAGCTGTGCGAGTATATCAACCGCGACGGGATACGTATCCCGGTGAACACGATTACGAAGGCGCCGAGCGCGGAGTTGCGCCCGGGGCAGAAGGACAGCGATTCGCTGCCGGACTACGACACGCTGGATGCGGTGCTGAACCTGTATCTGGACGAGTCGATGTGCGAGGACGAGATTGTCGGCGAGGGCTACGACCGCGAGCTGGTGCACAATGTGATACGCAAGGTGGGCCAGAACGAGTGGAAGCGGCTGCAGTTTGCGCCGCAGCTGAAGGTGAGCCCGCTGAGCTTTGGGCTGGACCGGAGGTGGCCGATCAGTTAAGAGTTAGGAGTTAAGGGTTAGGAGTTTTGGACAATCCGCAGATAGATTTGGCGAAACGCTACGTCGAGCTGACGGGGGTGAGCGTTTTCCTGACGGGCAAGGCCGGTACGGGCAAGACGACATTCCTGCGCGAGCTGGTGGCGCACTGCCCTAAACGGCATGTGGTGCTGGCGCCGACGGGTGTGGCGGCGGTGAACGCGGGGGGAGTGACCATACACTCGTTCTTCCAGCTGCCGTTCGAGCCCTACCTGCCGGAGGTGAAGGAGCTGGTGACGGAGTACCAGATGCCCAATGCCCACAAGGGGCTGAGCAAGACGAAGCTGAATATTATCCGCACCCTGGAGTTGCTGATTATCGACGAGATATCGATGGTGCGGGCGGACCTGCTGGACGCGGTGGACATGTCGCTGCGCCGCTATCGGCGCAATTCAAGGCCTTTCGGGGGAGTGCAGCTGCTGATGATCGGCGATGTGCACCAGTTGCCTCCGGTGGTGACGGAGCGCGAACGCCCCTACATGGAGCGTGTCTATCCGTCGCCTTTCTTTTTCCACAGCAAGGCGTTGCAGCAGATGCAGTATGTGACCATCGAGCTTACGCATGTCTACCGGCAGCAGGATGCCTCTTTCGTGGAGCTGCTCAACCATGTGCGCGACAACAACCTTGATGCAGGAACGTTGGCTGCGTTGAACTCGAGGGTGGTGTGGAAAGCCCCCTCGGCTTCCGGGGAGAAAGGGGATGGCTGCGGCGAGCGGCGAGCGGAGGGTGGAGAACCGATAACCCTGACGACGCACAATCGGCAGGCCGATGCCATCAACCGCCGTCACATGGAGGAGCTGAACGGAGAACGGCGAGTGTACAAGGCGCTGATACGAGGCAATTTTCCCGAGACGTCAGTGCCTATAGATGCCGAGCTTGAGGTGCGCGAAGGGGAGCGAGTGATGTTTGTAAAGAACGATGGTTCGGGTCAGCGGCGCTACTATAACGGCAAGCTGGCCACTGTGGTGGACTTTGTTGTCGACGACGAGGGCCGCGAGCTGGTGGAGGTGGTGGACGACGACGGCGACACGCTGCAGGTGGGCCGCGAGACATGGGAGAACCTGAAGTATTCGCTCGACGGCAAGAGCGGGCAGATTACGCAGGAGGTGGAGGGGACGTTCAGTCAGTATCCGTTGCGGCCGGCATGGGCTGTGACAATCCACAAGGCCCAGGGGTTGACGTTCGACCGGGTGGCCATCGATGCCGCCGACGCATTTGCTTTCGGGCAGGTGTATGTGGCATTGAGCCGTTGCCGCACGCTGGAGGGGTTGACGCTGACGACGCCCCTGTCGGCGGGAGTGACCTTTGCCGACGCCTCGGTGTCGCAGTTTGCCACCGGGGTGGAGCAGCAGCGCGAGGCTGTGGCTTCGGGCATCGACCAGCGGGAGAAGGAATACCGCCTGGAGAAACTGATGGAGCTTTTCGGCATGGACGACATACTTCACGATATGGAGCACCTCTCGGAGCGTTACGCCAAGTTGCGCAACATCTTCCCCGACAAGGTGGGGGCGATGCAGCAGGTGGAGGCATCGATGGTGCAGCTGCAGGGGGTCAGCGAACGGTTCCGCGTGCAGCTGATGCGTCTCGATGAGCAGGGACAGGACCGGCGTGCCCGCCAGGGGGCGGAATACTACCGCACGCAGCTGGCGGCGGCCCGTAGCGTTGTGGCGGTGTTGACATCGGTGGAGATAGACAACAAGGAGACTGCCAAGTCGGTGAAGGAGGCAGCAGGACAATTGCTGGAGCGATTGAAGATAAAGCTTGCCTGTATGGAAGCTGTCTGCAAGGAGGGGTACAACGTGGTGGCTGTGCAGAGGGCGCGCACCGAGGTGCTGCTGGAGAAAGAAGGGGAGGGGAATGGTCGCGGCAGGGAGCGGTCGAGGAAGTCGGCCACGGTGGACACCGAGCCGGCAGGCCCGGTGCAGGAGGGGCTTGTAGGACTCCTCAGCCGCTGGCGCAGGGAGAAGGCGGCAGAGATTGGAAAGCCGGCCTTTGTGGTATTCTCGCAGAAGGCGTTGATGGGACTTGCCTCCATAATGCCACGTGATGAAAAGGAGCTTCTCGCGGTGCCCGGCATCGGCAAGGTCAAAGCGGAGCAGTATGGCAAGGAGATTCTCGATATTGTGGCGAATTACCGCGAGTACAACGGCTTGAAATAGTTCAGAGAAAAACTTTTTTGTGTGGGGACAATAATATTGTCCGTGTTGCGTTGTATATATACTAAAAATAAAAATTATGAAGAGAATTGTAACAATAATGTTGGTTTTGGCGGCGTCGATAGTGGGCGTTCAGGGCCAGGGGTCGATGCGCGCGGTCTTCAGTTACAGCACTTTCTACGCTGCATCGACAGGACAGCCCTATGTGGAGACCTACCTCTCTTTCGACGCATGGACGATGAATTTTGTCGAGCAGGCCAACGGTACCTACAGGGCCACTGCCGAGGTGGTTATCGTTGCCCGTCAGGACGATTCGGTGTGCTACGTGAAGAAGTATGACCTGAACAGTCCTACCGTGGGTACCCTTGAAGAGCTTGACTTCAGTTTCATCGACATGCAGCGTTTTTCGCTCCGCAATGGCATCTACAATCTTGAACTTACCCTTCGCGACAAGAATGCCGATGACCCGGCGGCCACTGTCAGCGAGAAGCTGGTGATCAACTATGACAATCTCCATCCGACCCTCTCCTCGGTGCAACTCATGGCATCGGCCACACCCACTACCACCGAGAATGTTTTTTCCCGCGGCGGTTATGACATGGAGCCCTACGTCAGCGATTTCCTGCCGGAGCAGGTGTCGCAGCTGAACTTCTACTATGAGATTTACAACATCAACCAGGAGCTTGGCAAGAAGCCTTTCCTGGCCGTGGCCTATGTCGAACAGCAGGAGACGGGCAACCGTTTTGAGTCGCAACGCAGTATGGCGCGTAAATACAGCGCTGCCGTGGTGCCGGTCTATGGCAGCCTCGACATTTCCGACCTGCCGTCGGGCAATTACAATCTTGTCGTTGAGCTTCGCAACAACGAAAACCAGCTTATGCTCTACAAGAAGCTGCCATTCTTCCGTTCCAATCCCGGAGTGAAGGGCGAGCACATCAGCGACTTCACCGGTACTTTTGCCGGAGCCTACACCGACGAAGCACAGCTCAATATCTATCTGGACGCTCTCTATCCCATTGCTTCCGAGCGAGAGAAAACCGTTTCGCGCGACCTTATCAAGCGTCCCGGACTTGAGGAGAAGCAGGCATTTCTCTATCGTTTCTGGCAGGAACGTTATCCGTTGAATCCTGAGGTGGAATGGCTCAAATACAAGGAGCGTATCGACTATGTGCAGGCTGCCTTCAGCTATCCGCGCACTCCCGGTATCCATACGGACCGTGGACGTGTCTACCTGCAGTATGGCCCGCCCGATTTTGTACGAGACGAGAAGAACTTCGTTTCCGTGCGCTACCTCAATGCCGCTCATTCCGGCACCCCGGAGCAGATGCGCCAGTCGGGCGAGGATGTGTCCACGACGCAGTTTGTCTCCGAGTCGCAGGGCCATGTATACTATCTGCCCTATCAGATATGGAGATACAACAAGCTTCCCATGGACGACAATACCCGTGTGTTCCTCTTCTGGGATGAGCATCGCAGTGGCCTCTACACCCTCCTCAACAGCAACGCCCGTGGCGAGGTGCAGGATCCCGGCTGGGAACGCCGTCTCTGCCGCAACCAGCTTGGTGACAATGTGGTTGGTGAAGTGGGAGAACAATTCCAACGTGGTTATTGATGTTCCTCCTGTCGGATATATTGTATCTAATAGCGTATCACCTTGTGGGCTATCGCCGCAAGGTGGTGCGTCGTAATCTGGCAGCCGCTTTCCCCGAAAGAGACGAGAAAGAACGCCTGAAGATAGAGCGTCGCTATTATCGCCATCTTTGTGACCTTCTCATTGAGGGCCTCTACAACCTATTTGCCTCGCCGCGCAGCATAATGAAACGTTATCATGTGGTGAACCGCGACCTCGTCAACCAATACTACGAGCAGGGGCGCACGGTTGTCCTTATGTCGGCCCACTATAACAACTGGGAGTATATGGTCACCTCGCTCAATATGCAGCTTTTTCATCATGGCATTGGTGTCGGGAAACCGTTGAGCAACAAGCGCCTTGAGCCGTGGGTCTTCCGCCGCCGCACTCGTTTTGGCACAGAGGTGGTTTATCCCGACACTGTGCGCCAGGTGGTGGATTTCTATGACAAACATCATGTTCCCTGCGCATTGATGATGCTCAGCGACCAGTCGCCGGCGCATCCCGACAAGAGCTATTGGACCACTTTTCTCCATCAGGAGACAGCCTTTCTATATGGTGCCGAGAATTTTGCCCGTCGCTATAACTATCCGGTGCTTTACTACCGCGTTGACAAACCCCGTCGCGGTCGCTATACTGTCACTTTTAGCCTTCTTTGCGACAATCCTCAGGCGGTTCCTCAGTACACTGTAGAGGAGCGTTATATCCGTACCCTCGAGTCCGACATTGCCGCACGCCCCGAATTCTGGCTTTGGAGCCATCGCCGATGGAAGCTGACGCGCCCCGAAACGGCCGTCCTTCATCCAGCAGCTATGCCCGACGGCCCCCAGGAAACTATAAGCCATCAAAATGCCCAATCATGAAACATGTAGCCATCGTTATACTCAACTGGAATGGACGCTCGATGCTGAGCCGTTTTATGCCGTCGGTAGTCAAGTATTCGCTGATGAGCAGCGAGTCGGAGGCTGGATGGCAGACTCCCAACAGCCCGCGGCTCGACCTTACGTCGGAAGTTATTGTCGCCGACAACGGCTCTTCCGATGATTCTGTCGCCTTCCTTCAAGCCAACTATCCCGATGTCCGCCTTGTCTTGTTGGACAAGAACTATGGTTTTGCCGAGGGCTATAACCGTGCGCTGGCTCAGGTGGAAGCCGACTACTATGTGTTGTTGAACAGTGACGTGGAGTGTACGCCCCACTGGGTGCAGCCTGTGGTGAGCATGATGGAACGCGACCCGCGTGTGGCCATTGCACAGCCCAAGATGCTGATGTACGACCGCAAGGATACCTTCGAGTATGCCGGCGGAGCAGGTGGATTTATCGACCACTATGGCTACCCATTCTGTCGTGGACGTATCTTTTCCACTCTCGAGCGCGACCATGGCCAGTATGACGACGAGTGTGACATCTTCTGGGCATCCGGCGCCGCCATGTTTGTGCGTGCCAGTGTTTTCCATAAACTCGGTGGTCTTGATGGCGACTTCTTTGCCCACATGGAGGAGAT
>DGTB01000218.1 GCA_002394185.1 Bacteroidales bacterium UBA4347
GAACAATATGTAAACAATATAAAAACAATATAAGATATGCCGTATCGGATACCTCTTCGGTGCGGTTTTGACCCGAATGGGTTAGTGGCTTTTGCTGCGTTTGAGCAGGAAGGGGAGGAGGAGTTGGTGGAACCCCTGGGCGATGTCGACGGGCACGTAGTCGATGCGATACTGCATGGCTCGCTGGCGGAGGTCGCCGAAGAGGGCGTTCATCTCGCGGCGGTAGCTGTCGGCGAGGTCGCCGGGTTGGAGCCTGACCTGGCGCTGTGTCTCAAGGTCGATGAAAAGATGGGGGCGGGCGTCGAAGTCGAGATTGACTTCGTGGGCGAGGTCGTAGGTGTGGAAGAGGATGACCTCGTGCTTGTTGTGGCGGAGGTGACGCAGGGCGTCGAAGAGGGCCTCCTGGCTGTCCGAATGCCGATTGGCCTCGTTGTCGGCATGAGCGAAGGCGTCGGTGAAGATGACGACGAGGGAGCGGCGGTGGAGCTGCTCGGCGAGGAGGTGGATGGACTGTGCAATGTCGGTGGTGAGGGGTTGCGGGACACCGGCGGACGGTTGGAGCAGTTTGTCGAGTTCGGAGAGAATATACTGCTGGTGGAGGCGCGAAGAACGGCAGGGGGTGTTGAGGTCGAGCCCCTGGCTGAAGAGCGTGAGGCCGAAGGCGTCGCGCTGGCGGTGGAGCAGCTCGATGAGCACGGCGGCGGCGTAGACTGCAAAGGTAAGCTTGTTGGGGCGGTCGATGTCGCCGTGCCGCTCGAGGGGGTAGAGCATGGACGACGAATGGTCGATGAGAATCTGGCAGCGGAGGTTGGTCTCCTCCTCGAACTGCTTGACGTAGAGGCGGTCCGTGCGGCCGTAGAGGCGGTAGTCGATGTTGCGGGTGGACTCGCCGGGGTT
The DNA here is from genome assembly GCA_002394185.1 of Bacteroidales bacterium UBA4347. Classification (GTDB taxonomy): domain Bacteria; phylum Bacteroidota; class Bacteroidia; order Bacteroidales; family P3; genus Colimorpha. The sequence goes on from DGTB01000218.1 coordinate 898, forward strand.
GTACTGGCGGTAGTCGGAGAACTCGACGGAGAATCCATGGAAAGGACTTTTATGCCTGCCGGTGATGAAGCCTTCCACCACCTGGTGGGCATAAAAGCCCAGTGTCTTGTAGCGGTCGATGTGGGATTGGTCGAGCACTATAAGAGTGCGTTGAGTTTCTCGGTGAGGGTTTCTTTGGCTACGAGACCGACGCTCTTGTCAACGGGGGCGTCGCTGCCGGCCTTGAAGAAGAGGACGGTGGGGACGTTGCGGATGCGGAACTTGGCGGCGAGGTCGGAGCACTCGTCGACGTCGGCGGTGCCGATGACGGCGCGGCCTTCGTATTCTTTCTCGATTTCCTCGATGCGGGGGGCGAGGGCTTTGCAGGGGCCGCACCAAGTGGCGCCGAAATCAATCATGACGGGTTTGCCGGCGGCAATCATCTCGTTGAAGTTTTCTTCTGTGACTTTCATAATGTTTTTTTTATTTCTATTTTCTAAATTCTATTTTCTAAATTCATCTGCAAATTGTGTGCCAAAGTCAATTCCCAATTTCCAATTCCTAATTCCTAATCTTTTTTTTCGGTATGCCGGCGGGACGCCGGCGCTCCAGCTTTTTAATTCCTAATTTCTGATTCCTAATTCCTAATTTACTTGGCTCGGAAGTAGATGGTCATGGGGACGCCATGGAAGTCCCAGAGTTCGCGCATGCGGTTCTCCACGAAGCGCTTGTAGGGGTCGCGGACGTACTGGGGGAGATTGCAGAAGAAGACGAACTGTGGGTAGGGGGTGGGCAGCTGGGTGATGTATTTGATCTTGACCCATTTGCCCTTGACGGAGGGCGGCGGGTTCTGCTCTTTGACGATGGGCAGGAGGGTGTCGTTGAGTTCGGCGGTGGAGATGCGGCGCGAGCGGGCTTCGTAGACCTGCTTGGCAGTCTCCAGCACCTTGAAGATGCGCTGCTTGTTGATGACGGAGGTGAAGATGATGGGCACATCGTCGAAAGGGGCTATGCGCGAGCGGATGAGCTGCTCGTAGTCGCGGTGGGTGTTGGTCTCTTTCTGCACGAGGTCCCACTTGTTGACGACGACGACGACGCCTTTGTTGTTGCGCTGGATGAGGGAGAAGATGTTGAGGTCCTGCTGCTCGAGGCCCTGGGAGGCGTCGAGCATGAGGATGCAGACATCGGCGGCCTCGATGGCGCGGATGGAGCGCATGACGGAGTAGAACTCAAGGTTTTCGGAGACTTTGGCTTTGCGGCGGAGACCTGCGGTATCGACGAAGTTGAAGTCGAAACCGAACATGTTGTAGTGCGAATAGACGGAGTCGCGGGTAGTGCCGGCAATGGGCGTTACGACGGAGCGGTGTTCGCCGGTAATCATGTTGATGAAGGAACTCTTGCCGACGTTGGGGCGTCCGACGACGGCGATGCGGGGGAGGCCGTCGGTGGGGTCGTCCATGCCTTCGGCGAAGTCTTTGACAAGTGCGTCGAGGAGGTCGCCGGTGCCTGAGCCGGTGATGCCGGCGATGGGGTAGGGGTCGCCGAGGCCGAGGGAGTAGAATTCGGCGAGGGCGTCCATCTGGGCGGAGTTGTCGACCTTGTTGGCCGCAAGGACCACGGGCTTGGGGCATTTGCGCAGCATCTCGGCCACGTCCTCGTCCATGGGTGTGAGACCCTCGCGGGCGTCGACGAGGAAGAGGATGACGTCGGCCTCTTCGACAGCGAGGGAGACCTGGCGGCGGATTTCGACCTCGAATTCATCGTCGCCCCCCATGACATATCCTCCGGTATCGATGACGGAGAAATGCTTGCCGTTCCAGTCGGAGTGGCCGTACTGGCGGTCGCGGGTGACACCGGAGATGGAGTCGACGATGGCGTCGCGGCTCTCGGTGAGGCGATTGAAGAGGGTTGATTTGCCGACGTTGGGACGTCCGACGATGGCGATGATGTTCATTGTATGAGTTTTTTGAGTTACAGCGTGGTTGAGATGTTCTTTATTTTATTCGGCGGAGACAACGGTGCGCTTGCCCTTGCCAAAGAGGAGGTTGAGACCCACCTTGAGGTTGAGGGCTTTGGAGTCGGTGAGGTAGAAGGAGCTGATGTAGTCGGTCATGATGTAGAGCTGGATGATGGTGGCAGGGGTAAGAATGACGCCAATGCCGGGATTGAAGAAGTCGGTGTTGGCACCATCATAGACGATGGATGCTCCGGCAACGACTTCGGCCCAATTGAAGAGGTTGGCTCCGAAAGAAAGGGTGGTGTTGAAGCGGAACGTATTGGAGGGATCGGCACCAAGGCCTGTGGTGGCGTTGCTCTTGGAGATGAGGCCGCGGTCGAGCTGGCCGTGGAAGAGGAGTCCGGCACGGAATATTTTGGCAAAGCTGTAGCTGGCGCCGAGGTTGATCTTGGTGGGGATGGCAAACCAATAGTCACCTTCATCCTCCCGGTGCGGGGTCATGTTGGATATTTGTTCGCGAAGGTAGTCTGTGATAGAGTCGACATTGAGAGTACCATTGTCGAGTACAGTGCTAACATCAAGACCATTATAGGTGATGACACCCTGTCCGCCGGAGGGTGTCCAGGTGGTTACGTTGTTGGTCCAGTGGATTCCGGGGGAGAGGTCGTTGATGGCAAGGGAGAAGGTGAAGGGACCCCAGTCGTATTTGGCACCGAGGTCGAAGGCGATACCAGTGCTGGCCTGACTGATGTTGAAGAGGTCGCCCACATTGAAGATGAAGCCCTTGTTGGTGTCGTAGGGGACAAAGGAGGCAGACTGGATCTGGTAGTAGATGGAGGCGGAGACGGAGTCGAGGTTGGGGTCGGTGTTGAAGACAATCTTGGTGTTGTCGGTCTGTACGTTGGCGATACCGTAAAGGAGTTTGGCACGTAGGCCGACAGTGAGATGGAGGGGCTCGAAATAGTGGGCTGCACCGACGGCAGCCTCGAGGTAGGAGTTGACGTTAAAGATGTCGCCATTGACAAGCTCGATGATGGGGCGCGGGGCATTGTCCTCGCCAATGTTGCCCTGCAGGACAGCATCGATGGTGGAGGTGGGCAGCCCGAGGTGCACGTTGTTTACGAGACGTGTGTTGAAATTGATGAATGTGTTGTTGATTCTGAATCCAAAACCCAAGAGGTTGATGTCGGCATTGAAATTGAAATCATTATTGTCGTTGAGACGCTGAAAGATGTTGTTGAGGTCGATGACGGTGCGGTCGGTAGGTTTGTCATAGTAAATTACTTCATTCAATGCCAGAGGGCTGGTGAACTGAATATCGGCACCGGGGAGCATGAGATAGAAAGTGTTGTTGGTGGGGAAGAAGGCGGGGTTCAACAGGGTTGACTGGGGGGTGCGCAGGGTATGATAAAAAAGCTGTGCATGGGCACTGGGGATAGCCAGGATTGCGCAAAGGGCTATAAGGAATATCTGTTTTTTCATAGGAAGGTCCTCCTCGTTTTTAGATTAAAGAATGCCATTTTCAGAAACGGTAACGTCAATGTCGACAACGGGATGGAGTTGCAGATAGGCCTTGATTTTCAGGAAGTCTTCACGCCGGATGGTGACATGTTTGTTGTTGGTGTCGGTAGTGAGAAGCACCTTGAGGTTGCGGGCCTTGTTGAGTTTGTCCAAATCTTTCTGGTCGAGCTTGGCCTCGAGCGTTGTTTTGACGCCGGAAGTGGCCATATAATGCGTGGGCACTGCCGGGTCGGGAGCCACATTGGCCGACGCAATGTGTTCGTTATTGAATATATCAATCAGGTCGTTGCCATCGACAGCATCCTGCATGATGGCGGTGAGGTGGAAGTCCATAGGGATACCATTGTCGAGCACGAGACGGAAGATGGAGGTGTCGATGTCCACATCAAGCCCGCTATAGATAGAGTTGACGATGGAGTCGAGATTGACCGAGGAAAGACCGTCGCCGAGGTCGAGGTTGTAGGTATAGGTGAGGTTGTTGAATTGTACGCTCAAAGGCATCATTACGCCAAGGTCGGCAGTATAGACGAGCTGCGACATACGCAGACTGTCGAGAATAGAGCCAAAGTACATGCCGGACATGCCGGACATGTCGGTCAAAAAGTCGGACGAGACCTGAAAGCGGAAACGATAGCGGGTGAAAATGCGTCGCGGCATATCGTTGGCCATTCTTGCAATATCGACAGTGTCGAAATCGTGGCTGAAGCCTTCCGTGATGTTTGTGATAATGATGGGGTCGACAGAGATGCCCGGGAAGGGATGCGGACTGTCTTCCAGGCCGTCATCGTGACCAAGGTAGCTGACGGAAAGTTCGTCGAAGGTGGCCTGGATGTAGGGTCGTACCGCCGCGGGGCATTCGCCGAAGGCTCGAACGCCAAGTTTGAGCCAGATATGCTCCATGTTGATTTGGCCAGAGACCTCGACATCGTTAAAGAAGTCGATGTCTATGGTGTCGGTAATGATGGTGTCTTTGGAATACCAGGTGGCACCGTCCTTTGTGGGAGCATTCGACTGCTTGACGTTGAGCATGCTGGGAAGCTGACTGAATGCATAGATGGTGTCGCTCAGGCTGGCGGAATAGGTTATGGTGACCACATCCTCGTCGGTTGCGAGCAAGCCTTGGTATTCGGCGCTGAGACGCGACAGAATATCGTTGATGTTCATTTCCCCAGTGGCGACAGGTACGCCGTACTGTGGGCTTATGGAACCTGTTACATGGATGGGATGCTTCAGGATTTCCAAGTCGTCGCTGCGAAGACAGGATGCGAAAGCCCCGCAGACGAGAAGAATTGCCAGAAAAAGGGTTGTTCTTTTCATGATATTTTGATTTTAATAATTTGTTTTCAATGTATTAATTTGTGTTTGTGCAAATATAATAAGTGCAAATATACGAAAAAAAATCGATTGGCAATGTTTTTTTTAATCGCACATGACGTAAAGGTCGTCCCGCTGATTGAGGAAAAGGATGGGGGTATGGTCGGCGGAACGGAGCAGTCGCAGCGGCTGCGGGGTGGCGAATAGATCGAAAAGGTCCCGGTTGCGTAAGTCGGGCACGAGACTTATCAGCATGTCGCATTCGCCCAAGGCGAGGGTCTTGCTGTCGGGATTGGCAAGCTGGCTGCTGCTCTCGAGAATGTGTTTCTCGTAGCTCAACGATAGGGATGAGAATATCTTGTCCAGATAGCGGAAGTTGTTGTTGCAGCGATTGCGGAAGTCGGGGTCGGTGTAGGGGAGATGGTAGACATCTATTTGGCTGCTGCAGAACCGTGCCATATAGGAGGCCCAGATGAGTTTCTCCTTGCTTTCGCGCTGGTGGTCGAGACTCAGTCCCACATGATTGAATCTGAGCTCTGTGACTGTTGCGGGAATGGATAGGTATGCTACTTTCGAGAGTCGGAAGTTCTTTAGCAGTTGACGAGGATTCGCCATGCTGTCGCGGCGCGCTTTGTGGTCGCACAATGCCATGGCCAGCACCACGTTGAATGCCGTAGGCATGGCCTCGATGGCTGAAGGCCAGTCGCTTTCCAGTGCGGCATAGGGGTGACCCAGTGTGTCCACCCATTGCTCGCCGTCAGGACTGCAGGTGAAAACGATAATGCCTTTGTGAAAACAATCGGCCATACGGCGTGCTGCCGGCAGCAGGCGCTCGGCCTCGTCGCGACTGTCGGCACAGACGGCAATGAACTGGTCTTTCTTTTGCTTGTTGTTTGTTGTCGGCATGTGCTTACAAAATCAGTGTGATGTCGCCTTTAAGCTCGGTCTCTGTGCCGTTGAGGCATCGTATGCGGCAGGTGTAGGTGTACACTCCCGGCAGGCAGGCATTGTCGCGATAACGGCCGTCCCATCGGCAGTTGTTCACATCGTCCGACTCGTAAATGCATTGCCCCCAGCGATTAAAGATGGCTACATGGATTTCGGACAAAATGGGGCTTGAAAAGTCCACAGCGTCGTTGATGCCGTCATTGTTGGGAGTGAAAGCATTGGGGATGTGGTAGTCCGGATCGCCACAATTGAGGACCGTACAGTGGATGCAGACGGTGTCGGAGGCTTTGCAGCCATCGGCTCCGGTGACCTCGACCGCGTAGCACACCGCTGTGTCGGTGGGGGTGGCCTGGGTGCTGGCGGCAGCAGGGGTCTCCAGGTCGGTGGCGGGAGTCCACCGATAAGTAGCTCCATCTATTGCCGTCGAATGCAGGGTGACGGTCTGGCCGAGATACACGCTGGAACGGTCGGCCCAAGCGTGGAAGTTGTCGAGGGTGTGACTGCGTACAATGGCAGTAGTGTCCACCAGCGGGCAGCCGTCGGAAACCAGACGGGTGGTATAGGAGCCTTCGCACAATCCATTGAACAGGGTGTCTCTCTGCATACCATTGTCGGTATAATGAATTCTGTACCAGCCCGTACAGCTGTCGCTGCACAGCACGTCGCCTATCTCTTTCCTGTACACTGGCCGCTCGGGATTCACCAGCGTAGCATCCTGCTCGTCGGTGCATCCATAGCCCGACACCACCAAGTGGTATTCGCCCGCTCTCAAGCCATCGACGACGTAATTGCGCCCCACAAAGGTGCCCGCGGCGGGTGGTGTGACGTTGATGCTGATGGAATCAATATCTATTTGTGGACCAATATGCAACGTGATGCTCCCGTCGGCCGAATCCGTACATGAGATGCCTCCAATGCTCATTTGGTCGAACAGGGTGTAGTTCTGCACCTCGAAGGTGTCGGTCTCGCTGCATCCGGGGGCCGATACGCGCAAAAGATATATGCCGGTTTCGCTCACCCAGGGGTTGGCCACCGTCGGGTCGCTGACGTTGTCGCTGAGCCATTGGTAGGTGGCGCCGAGCTGCGGCTGCATGCCTATCTGTATCTGTGCGTTGGCACAGGAAATCATGGGTTCAAAACGGTGCCCGTCGCCACCGATGACGTGTATCGTATGGCGCTGTGTGTCGGCTTCGCTGCAGCCTCCCGGCATGCGGGCAATGAGGGTGACGGTGTAGAGGCCGCCATTGCTGTAGGTGTGCGACGGGTTGCGCTGCGTGGAACCGGTGCCGTCGCCGAAATCCCACTGGAACGAGGTGCCGCGGCCGGTGTTGCGAAAATCCACCGTGTAGGGGGCGCAGCCTGCCGTGGGAGGCACAAATTCGGCTACGGGAAAGTCGTTGGAGACATTGAACCGGAAGAGGGCATTGTTGCAGTTGGTGGCGTTGTTGGTGGCGCTCCAGGCATTGGCCGTGGTGGGGAACCCCTGTGTGCCGCCGCAGGAGCCGCACACCGATTGGTACAGCGTAGCCAGTCGGTCGAATCTCGAGGTGCCGCCGTCCACGTGGTCGCCACCGCCTCGCGGCTGGCTGCTGTCGTGCGTCTCGCCGAAAAATGAGGCATAGACCAGGCTGTTGGCATTGGCCTCAATGGACATGATGTAGAAGTCCTGGCCGTCAGTGGTGTCCATCCACGCATTGGCGGTGGTCTCCATGCCCGTGGTTCCCATGGTATACCACGGGATGCCCGAGTAGCCCACAAAGTCGCGGCCCCATCCCGCAAGGTAGATTCGGTTGCAGATGTCGGCGGCGAAGGCGGTGGGCGAGAGGTTGATGCGCCCGGGGGTGCCGAAAAGGGTGCTCCACACGCGGTCGCTCAAGTCGGGTTTCATTCTCATGAGGAGCATGCCGCTATTGTAGACGCTGTAGTTGGCGTTGTAGACAAATGTGCTCACCCCCATGGGTTTGGTTTGGCCGAAAAGGAAGACCTCGTCGCGCTTGCCGGAACGGACAAAGTACAGCTGGTCGTATTGGCTCAGCCCCACGAAGGTGGAGGATATCAGGCGGTCGCCGTGATAGGATATTTTGCTTACAAATCCATCGGCCGACCCGCCGCCATAGGAGGTCTGCCATGCGCCTGTCGTGGTGGGAAAATCGAAGCTGTTGGTGCCGCCGCAGACCAGCAGATTGTAGGCCGAGTCCACGTCTATCGAGTATACGGCATCGTCGCCCAAACCGCCCAAATAGGTGCTCCACAGCAGTGTGCGCAGATTGTGGTCCAGCTTGAACACCACGCCGTTCTGGCGCGGCGGGGCTGTGGGCTGCACGCTGCCGGCGGTGGTGGGAAAATTGCTGCTCATCGTGGTGCTGCCCACATAGATGTTGTTTAGGTTGTCGGTGATGAGCTCGCCGCGGGCGCCGTCGCCATAGTTGTAGTACAGCGAGTCGTTGCCGGACATCATCACTGTGTAATTGTTGTTGAAATAGTTGCGATAGTTGAGGCCGTCGTTGCCACTGCCGCCGATGTAGGTCGAGGCCCTCAGCTGCGTGCCGTTGGCGCTCAGGCTGCTGACGAAGATGTCGCTGCCGTTGGCATAGCGGATGATGCTTGACTCGTAGTCAATCTGCTGCCCTCCGCCGTGCTGTGGCTGATATGCTCCCGGGGTGACGGGAAAGTCGTCCGAACCCGTTGTGCCAAGGACTATCAGCTCGTCGAAGGTGTTGACAAACAGGCTGTGCGCCATGTCGGCCGAGCTGCCGCCCAGATAGGTGGCATAGAGGCGCTGCTGTCCCAACGAGTCGAATTTGAAGATACCTACGTCGACATTGCCTCCCGGCGCCTGCTGGTAGGCGCCCAGCGAAGTGGGATAGCCCACGTCGAACACCAGGCCCGCCGTGTAAACGTTCTTCTCCGAATCGTAGGCCGCCGTGGTGCCCCAGTTGTCGGCGGTGGAGCCTGTGTAGGTGGAAAAGAGCAGCACGGGGTCGATGACCAGTTCGCGGCTGTGGTCGTAGTCGCCGATTTCTATCCACACCTTCCAGCGGTTTTCGCCCAGGCTGTTCACCTTCCAACGGCTCTCCACCTTCTGCTCGCCGCGCTCCATTTTCTGATAGACGTACGGAGCCAACTCCACCACGTCCCTCACGCTTGTCTTCACAATCAGGTTGCCCTGCCGGTTCACGCTCACACCGTCGGTGCCTTCGTATTCGACAGCAATGGCCGACACATCGGCTCCGGCATCGACAATGAAGTTGTATTTCAGCGCATTCTTTCCTCCATACACCTCCAGGGCCACGCCCGGATAGAGACCGTCGTAGCGCGCCGAGGCATAGTTGCCCACCCGCGAACGCCAGCGGCTCGGGTCGTCGCCGAGGTAATAGTTGGAATAACCCTCCTGGCGGTCCTGGCCCATGGGCAGGGCAGGGGAGGCCCCGAGGAAATGCATCCGGTAGGCATGGCACATCGGTAGACCTTGCGCCGGTGCCGGATGGGCCGTGTGCTCGCGCAACGCCACCGTGATGCCGTCGGCCTCCAGAAACAGCGCCGCATCGTGTAGCTGAACCTCGTAGCGCACTCGCGAATCCCACTGGCCCATATTCTCGGTGAACAGCACCATTGCCCCCGTCCCAAGCGTGTCGCGCTCGTTGCGGGCATAAGACAATAGATTGGCAATCAGCATGATTGTCAGCACAATCCATCGTCTTGTACATCTGGTGAACATCTTTTTTCTGTCTAATAATCCCGATGCAAAGATACGCCTTTTTTTTGATATATTAGAAATTATTTTAAAAACTTTGCCCCAAACCTCCACCCGAAACCCTCCCGTGACGTGTCCGATACGGCCGTTCTTATATTGTTTTTATATAGTTCGCATATTGTTTACATA
>DGTB01000065.1:0-3318 GCA_002394185.1 Bacteroidales bacterium UBA4347
ATAAGATATGCCGTATCGGATACCTCTCGGGTACCCTTTTGACCCCGGGGCGGTAGGGGTGAAGTTTTTTTTGTTGGATATGGACTTTTTTTGTATATTTGCAGTGTTCTCACAATCCATCAAAGACAAGCAACCATTTGTCAACCAGTAAAAAGCGGAATCATGAAACATAAAAAATTGTTACTGATAAAAAAAACACTTGTGCTGGCCTTTTTCATTGGATGCACAATCACTTTCTCACAGGCGCAACCCATCATATTCTCGAGGTATGACACTCTGCCGGATTACCCATTCCTTTATAAATATGGGTGGGACAGCGGCGACACGCTGGACGGAGAGCTGCCAGAGGTATTTCTTATCATCGAGCCGGAATGCCAGGCGGTAGAGAACATCACGGTGACGGCGGACCCCAACGGATGCCTCCATGCCGTGTGGGACAGCCTGCCATGGCAGGGGCGCGAGGTGACGGCCTGCTCGCTCGGCGGCGGCCGGGCCGTGCTCGATGTGTCCGCCCTGCCCCGCGGCGTCTACCTGCTGCGCCTCGCCTCCGACAAGGGCGCGGCCTCGCGGCGCGTGGTGCTGCTGTGAAAATAAAAAAAGGCCGGCAATGGTGCCGGCCTTTTTTTTGTCAGTATTGTTCCTTTTCGTTGGGGAAGTCGCCGCTCTTGACGTCGGCGACGTAGTGGCGTATGGCATTGGAGATATCCTCGCCGAAGGTGCCGTAGGTGCGCAGGTAGCGGGGTTTGAACTGCTGGGTGATGCCGAGCATGTCCTGCAGCACGAGGACCTGGCCGTCGGTATGGGGGCCTGCACCGATGCCTATGGTGGGGATTTTGAGCTCGGCGGTGACCTCGGAGGCAAGCTTGGCGGGAATCTTCTCGAGCACGAGGGCGAAGCAACCGGCCTCCTGGAGGATGAGGGCGTCCTTCTTGACGCGGTCGGCCTCCTCCTTCTCGGTGGCGCGGACGGCGTAGGTGCCGAATTTGTTGATGCTCTGCGGCGTGAGGCCGAGGTGGCCCATGATGGGGATGCCGGCGGAGAGGATGCGCTGCACGCTCTCGAGGATTTCCTCGCCGCCTTCCATCTTGATGGCGTCGGCACCGGTTTCCTTCATGATGCGTATGGCGGAGGCGAGGGCCTGTTTGGAGTTGCCCTGGTAGGTGCCGAAGGGCATGTCGACGACCACGAGGGCGCGCTTGACGGCACGGACAACGGAGGTGGCGTAGACGATCATCTCGTCGAGGGTGATGGGGAGGGTGGTCTTGTGCCCCTGCATGACGTTGGCGGCGGAGTCGCCGACGAGGACTACGTCGACCTTGGTGCTCTCGACGAGCGAGGCCATGGAGTAGTCGTAGGCCGTGATCATTGCTATCTTTTCGCCGTGCAGCTTCATGTTCTGCAGCACGCGGGTAGTGACCTTGGTGACATCAGTCTGTAAGTATGCCATTTTTTTTAATTAACAATTAATAATTATAATTATCGTGAACAAATGATTAATTCTGCGCTTAATACTTAACACCAAACAATAGGCGCTAAACGTTATTCGATAATTTCGTCGGGGTTGAGGTTCTTGCGTTTCTCCCCGGCGGGGTTGACGTCTTCCTCCTGCTCGGGAACTATGCGGAAGAGGTCGCGCAGGGCCTTGCGGAGCTCGTATTCGCCGCGCTTGTCGACCCGATAGGCCACAAAGAAGCGGTTGCCGACGGCGAAGGAGGCAGCCTCGGTGGGCGAGTCAACCTCGAAGAAATAGTCTTTGAGTTCTTTCTCGCTGATGCGCTTGCCGAGGTAGATGGTGTCGAACTGGGCGACATTGATGGGGGCCTGGAGCATCAGCTCGCCCTTGCCGGGCATTTTGCGCGTGGGCAGGGCTTTGTATTCGATGCCGCGCGAGGTCTTCACCTTGGCGAAGAATTTCAGCTTGGAGGCCACCTGCTCGGGGGTGGCTGGGATGCGGATGAAGATGGAGTCTTTTTGGGGTTCCTCGCACTCGTCGAGGGTGCGGCCGTAGTTGCTGCTGACGACGACGTAGCCGGCCTGCACGAGGATCTGCCTGGGATGGGGGATGAGGCTGTAGCGCTCGACGGTGGTGCGGTAGTTGAGGTGATCCTCCACCTTGATGTCGAGGTCGGTGGGACAGGTGTCCTTGGTGCCGTCCACAGAGTAGACCGAGCCACGGGCCAGGAAGAGCTGGGCGTAGTAGCCACGCACCAGGCTGTCGGCCGCAGGCATGAAGCATCCACGGGCCGAACCGATGCACTCGTCGGGATTGTGGCGGAAGGTGACGAGGATGGAGTTGTGGAGGTCGACGCTTTTGTTGATTTTCAACCGTTCGGAAGGCAGGGTGGCACAGTCGTAGACGGCGGTGGCGGTGGGCACCTCGAAGCGGATGGTCTCGACCGAGTCGCCGTGGCAGGAGCAATGGATGGGGTTGCGAGCATAGCGCACGGGGAAGAGGGTCTTGCAACGCATGGAGAAATAGCGGATGACTGATTCGTTGCGCTTGTTGCCCAGGGCCTCGTCGGCGCCGGCATAGCTTTCCACCACCATGGTGTAGAGCATGGGGTTTTCCTCGGAGAAGGCAATGCGATAGGCGGAGTCGAGAAGGTCGAGGTGGGAGATGGTATAGGTGGAATCGTTGCCCTGGAAGGTGAGCAACAGATGGAAGACCTGCGGATTGACGAGGGCTTTCTGCATATCCTTGATGGGCTTGGCGCTGGGGACATAGAGTCCCGACTGCGCCGAGGCGGCGGCTCCAAGGGAGAGGAGCAGCGTCATGAGGACGATTCGCAAGATGGTTTTCATTGTTCAGACATCAGGTTAAACATCTTGTTATGCCTCCAGGAGGGAGGTGATGATCTGGTCGGTGGTGATGCCCTCGGCCTCGGCGAAGTAGTTGCGAACAATGCGGTGTCGGAGCACGTTGTAGGCCACGGCACGGACGTCGTCGGAGTCGGGCGAGTACTTGCCCCGCAGGGCGGCGTGGGTGCGGGCGCCCATGATGAGGTACTGCGACGCACGCGGGCCGGCACCCCAGGAGATGTAGCGGTTGCCCTCGGAGCCCTGTACGGGGCGTGTGGAGGTCACCAGACGCACGGCATACTCCACCACGTTGTCGGGCACGGGCATGCGACGGATGACGTCCTGGAACTCTATAATCTGCTCTGCGTTGAGCACCTCGGCCACCTCGGCGGTCTGCTTGACGGTGGTCTGCTTAACGATCTGCACCTCCTCGTCGAAGGAGGGGTAGTCGAGGCGGACGTTGAACATGAATCGGTCGAGCTGGGCCTCGGGCAGCGGATAGGTGCCCTCCTGCTCGAT
>DGTB01000065.1:3377-28951 GCA_002394185.1 Bacteroidales bacterium UBA4347
TGCTCGATGGGGTTCTGGGTGGCCAACACCAGGAAGGGGCTGGGAAGCGTATAGGAGGTACCGCTAACGGTGACACGATGCTCCTGCATGGCCTCGAGCAAGGCAGCCTGGGTCTTGGGGGGCGTACGGTTGATTTCGTCGGCAAGCACCACCGAAGCGAAAATGGGACCTTGGATGAACTTGAAGTTGCGTTCGCGGTCCAGAATCTCCGAGCCAGTGATGTCGGAGGGCATCAGGTCGGGGGTGAACTGAATGCGGCTGAAGGAAAGACCAAGGGTGCGGGCAAGGGTGTTGACCATAAGGGTTTTGGCCAAACCCGGCACACCAAGGAGCAGACAGTGTCCACCGGTGAAAAGAGCCAACAGGAGGGAGTCGACAGCCTCATGCTGTCCCACGATGACTTTGCCCATCTCGTTGCGGAGAGCGGTATATTTCTGGACCAGAAGGTCGAGTTGTTCTTTATCTGTCATAATTCCACTAAGAGCATTTAGTATGTTAAAGGCCAAGATTGTGGAAGGTGCATCCTTTGAACTCGTCGGCGAGTCGGATGTAGGTCTTCTTGGCCTGCTTGCGGGCCCAGTCGAGCATACGCTTTTGCTTGGCATTGGCCAAGGCGGCATTGTAGATATTGTCGTAGTCGTCGACAAGGTTGGCCTTGTGAGAGGGATACTTATGGTTGAGGCGCACAATGCGGTAGGCATCCTGATTGTCCTCGGTCTTGAAGGCCGTAGCGTTGGAGACATCGCCCACATCCATGCCGGGAATACCGACGGCGAAATAGCTCTGTTTAAGAGCCTCGGCGTCGAAACGGTTGCTGCCGTCGGAGGCGTTGGTCACCGTGCCGCCCTGTTTGGCACTGTTGGCAGTGCTGTACTGCTTGGCAGCATCCTCGAAGGAGATATGCCCGGCACGAATCTCGGTGGCGATACTGTCGAGCTGCATGCGGGTACGCAGCAAGTCCTCTGGCGAGACTTTGGGGATGATGAGTATGTGGCGGGCATTGATGGTATTTCCACGGCGCTCAATAAGCTGGATGATGTGGAAGCCGAACTGGGTCTCGATGATGGGCGACACCTCGCCGGGTTTCAAGGCAAAGGCTGCCGACTCAAACTCGGCGACCATGCGTCCACGGGGGAAGAAACCCAGCTCGCCACCCTTGCGGGCGGAGCCAGGGTCTTGCGAATAGAGAGCGGCAAGCATCGAGAAGCTCTCGCCCTTGATGACGCGCTCGCGCAATTCGGCCAATTCTGCACGGACACGGTCGCGCTCGGTTTCAGGAATGGTAGGCTGAATGACGATTTCGGATATCTCATAGCGCTCGGGCATCATCGGCAGGCTGTCGGCGGGAAGGGTGTTGAAGAACTCCGTCACCTCGGCAGGCGTCACCTTGACATTCTCCGTGATGCTGTATTCGACGCTACGGCTGAGGAGATTGGTCCGGATCATGCGGTCGTATTGTTCCTTGAGTTCATCATAGGCAAAGCCGGTGGCTTCACGAAGGGCCTCTTTGGAACCATAGCGCTCAAGGTCGCTCTGAAGGAAACTCTCAAGGTATTGCTTGACTTCCTCCTCATTGACCTCGACGCTGTCCAATTCGCCCTTGTGGACAAGGAGCTGGGTGAGGATGAGGTTTTCGAGGATGGCGCAACGATTGTTCTGGGCGTCGTCCAAGCCCGAGCGCAGACGCATTTGGGCAAAGGAGCGCTCAACATCAGAATACTTCACTATGTTCTTGCCTACAACCGCGGCGACACCGTCGACAAGGGTGCCTGAATGTTTCTGGGGCTGCGCAAAGGAGGGCGTGTCCACAAATTGCAGGAGCATCAGCAAGGCCACAAGGGCCGGATATGTCGTTTTTTTCATCGGTACATTTAGTGTTTACGTTTCACATGGCCTCCCTCTTCGGCCTCTTTAAGGAGGTCGGAACGGAGTTTGCTGAGGATTTCTATCTTTCTGTGATTGATAATAATGGCCCGGATATTGTCGCGTTGCAGCTCGATAGGCGACATCTCGTCGGTCACCTTGTAGTCGAGGATACGGGCGGCATAGAAGAGCGAGTCGTCAGAGAGGGTGATGGTACGGTGCTGACGAAGGAAGAGCTGCTCATTGTAGGCGGTGACGGGAATAACGGTCTGCAGGGTCACAAAAGGCATCCAGGCGGAGGCGTCATAATAGCCGTTGAAACCATAGCGCGAGGCCGTCTCCTCCAGTTCCAGCACATCACTTTCGCCAAAGTTGCCACGGAGCACTATCTTCTTAATCTTCGCCACAACAGGACTCTTCACAGGGACCGTGACGTAGACAGCCTTCACAATGCTGTTCTTAAGCAAAAAGTCGGCTTTGTGTTCTTCGTAGTAGTCTTCTATCTGGCGGTCGGTGACGGCAGTGTCGATTAGCTGGTCGACAATCTGGCGCTCGTAGGCATAGGCGAGAAGGTTGTTTTTGTACTCCTGCAATTCGTGCGAGAAGTCGTCGGAGACATTCTTCTCGGCCTTTGCCAGAATAACGGTCTGGCGAATCCACTGGTCGATATAGTTCTGTACAACCAACATGCTGTCCTCGGCGGTCATTCCGGCAGGCACCAGGCCTTCCAGGTCACTGAGATGCAACTCATGGTCGTAGACACTTGCCACCACCGGCGAGTCGTCGCCCGACGCGCGGGAACAACCAACCAGCAGCACAACGGCAAGCAGCAGAACGACTGTCAGCCTGTTAGAATTTGATAGCCTTGACAACATTCTTGTGGATTTTCACCCTATATTTGCTGCGGAGCTCCTTGCAAAGATTGTTCTCCACCTCGTTCTGCCAGGCGTTGAGGTAATAGCCGCGAGCTTCGAGCTGTCCTTTCAGGCAAGGCTCGATGATGTCCTGCACCAGCAGCACGCGGTATCCCTTGCCGGAATGGACAAGGTAGACATCGGTGTGCCACTGGTCGTCGGCCAGAAGGTTCTGTCGGGTCTGCTCAACCAATTCAACAGTGGCCTTTACGGGTTCCTCGGACTCGCACTTCTTGCTGTCCACCTTTTTGACAAGGGCATCCTGGATGTCGGACGACGACAACCCTTTCTTGGCAGCCTTGCGGACTATCTTGAGAGCCTTGTCGGAATCGAGACAACGGCTGTCGGGAACATCAAACACGGCCACACGCGCACGTGTACGCCAGAAATAAATGGAATCTTCGGGAACAGACAGACTCTTCTTGGCGCTCTCGCGGGCATAGAACCCTGCAAAACCGGCACTGTCGCGAATGGCCTTGGTCCAGACCATCTGCTCGTTGTAGTTGAAAATCATCAGACCGCGACGATACTCGTCAACAAGCTCGGCAAACTCAGGATGCTCCTTCTCGAGCTGACTGTCGGCATAGGCAATGGAGACGCTGTCCAAGAAACTTTCGTATCGCTGCTGGGCATAGTAGTCCAGGTCGCAACGGCGCTCGTCCTTCTGGGTACGACGCACATAGTCCACAAAGTCGAGCAGCTTATACTCCTTGCCAGGCACACGCACCAGCACAGGATTCTCGGTGAAGACGGAGTCCTTCACATTCCATTGGGAGGAGAAGACCTTGTTGGTCAACTGCTCGGTCAGGGCATTGATCGACGCCATCATCTGTACAGGCTGTTTTTTCTTCTTCTTTTTACCTTTCTGGGGCACCGGAGTCGTGGTCAAGTCGACGATGCCGTATTTCTTTCTGGTTGTGGCGGCAAAGGCTTTTTTTGAAGCATCGCCACGAGGATCGCGCGTCATACGCTGGCGATAGAAGGGTTCCAGCTTCTCGAAGGAGGGTTGATGCTCACGCTTGAGAAGCTTCACCAGATGCCATCCATAACGGGTATAGAAGGGGTGGGAGACCTCGCCTTCGTTCAGTCGGCTGATGATGGTAATGTATTCGGCAGGCAACTGATGCATATCGACATTCTCAATCAAGCCACCGGTGTTGGCCGTGGAGAGGTCGTCGCTCTGGCGGGCAATCATCTCAAACGGCGTGCCGCTTACCAACTGCTCATACAGCAGGGCCACTTCATTGCGACTGTTTCGATTGCGGTTCCAGTAGTGCTGGATGGTTGCCTTGCCATAGTGTTCCACCTTCTCCACAAGTTTGATGATGTGATAGCCGAAACGGGTACGCACAGGCTTGCTCACCTCGCCGGGCTGCAGCGCATAGGCGGCATTCTCGAAGGGATACACCATGTCGAACGAGGTGAAATAGCCAAGGTCGCCCTCGTTGGGCTGCACTTTGGCCTTGGGGTCCACGCGGCGAGCCTCCTCGATGGCCACATCATTGAAGTTCTCGCCGTCAACCACACGCTTGTACAGCTCCATGGCGCGATTGTAGGCAGCCAGGGTATCCTCGGGGGCGGCGTCGAGGCCGACTTTTACCAAGATATGCATGGCATGCAACGCATAGCGGTTGCGCTCATAGGCCTCGTGCAGGATATTCGACAGCATGACGGAGTCGATGAGATAGGGAGCTGCCAATTCGGCACGATACTTGGCCAACTCGGCACGCAGGTCAGCAGAGGTGTCCATTCCAAGTGCACGGGCGTCGCGCAGCTTGGCTTGGAAATTGGCGTAGAGATCCACATATTCGTCCAAAGCAGCACGCTTCTCAGCTTCGGAGGCTCCTTTGGTCACGAGGTTGTTGCCAACAGACTGCATGAAGTCCTTCATGAATTCCTGCTGGCGAATCTGACGGCCGCCAACCTCCACAACAACAGGATTGTCCTGGGCCTGTACAGTCGAAAACTGAAAACCGAAAAACGAAATGATGGCCGCAGCCAACAATATTTTCTTTTTCATTTGTCTTGTCTACTTAACTACTGTCTACTTAAACGTTTATCTCGAATAGTTGGGAGCTTCGCGGGTGATGGCGATGTCGTGGGGATGGCTTTCGGTGCGGCCGGCATCGGTGATGCGGATGAACTTGGCCTTCTGCAGGTCCTCGATGGTGCGGCTACCCGTGTAGCCCATGCCGGCCTTCAGGCCACCCACCATCTGGTACAGAATCTCGCTGAGGGTGCCTTTGTAGGGCACGCGACCCACAACGCCTTCGGGCACAAGCTTCTTGGAGTCGGTCTCCTTGTCCTGGAAGTAGCGGTCCTTCGAGCCGGCCTGCATGGCCTCGAGGCTGCCCATACCGCGGTAGGACTTGAACTTGCGGCCTTCGAAGATGATGGTCTCGCCGGGAGCCTCCTCGGTGCCTGCCACCAGGCTGCCCACCATGACGGTGCTGGCGCCGGCGGCCAGGGCCTTGACGATGTCGCCGCTGTAGCGGATGCCGCCGTCGGCGATGACGGGCACATCGTAGCCTTTGGACTTGAGAGCGCCCACGCATTCGCACACAGCCGTGAGCTGCGGCACGCCGATACCGGCAATGATGCGGGTGGAGCAGATGCTGCCGGGTCCGATGCCCACCTTGATGGCGTCGGCGCCAGCCTCGGCCAGCATCAGGGCGGCCTCGCCGGTGGCGATGTTGCCCACCACCACATCGATATTCTTATACTTGGCTTTCACACTCTTGAGGGCTTCCACCACGCGGACGCTGTGGCCATGGGCGGTATCGATGACGATGGCGTCGGCGCCAGCCTTCACCAGGGCATCCACACGGTCCATCATGTCGGGCGTGATGCCCACACCGGCGGCCACGCGCAGACGACCGTTGCTGTCCTTACATGCGTTGGGGCGCTCCTTGGTCTTCATGATGTCGCGGTAGGTGATGAGGCCCATGAACTGGCCCTTGTCGTTGACCACGGGCAGCTTCTCGATTTTGTGCTGCTGCAGGATGTCCGTAGCCTCGGCAAAGGTGGTGCCCACATGGGTGGTGATAAGCTTGGTAATCATAATCTCGCTCAGCGGACGCTCCATGTCGCGCTCGAAGCGCAGGTCGCGGTTGGTCACCATGCCGATAAGCATGCGGTTCTCGTCCACGATGGGTATGCCGCCAATGCCGTACTCTTCCATCAGCTTCAGGGCATCCTTCACCTTGGCATCCTTGGTGAGGGTGATGGGGTCGATGATCATGCCGTTCTCGGCACGTTTCACCTTGCGCACTTCGTTGGCCTGACGCTCGATGCTCATATTCTTGTGCAGCACGCCGATGCCGCCTTCCTGAGCCATGCCGATGGCCATGGCGGCCTCGGTGACGGTGTCCATTGCCGCGCTGACCAGCGGGGTGTTCAGCGTGATGTTTTTCGAAAAACGGGAAGCAACCGTAACCTCGCGGGGGAGGATTTCGGAGTAAGCGGGGACGAGCAGCACGTCGTCATAAGTGAGGCCTTCGCCGATGAATTTAGAAGTGTCTGTATACATGATTTATAAATTTTATTCTTAAAAATATTAATTTGCAAAGATACAACTTTTTTTCGACATGGCAACAGAAAAAAATCAACTTTTCTTCAACAACGCTTCTTATACACTAAAAATCAACCACATGCACATCAGCGTTCCAACCTCCGCAAAACAATTCCGACAAGCCATTTTTTCCTTCCGTACAACTGCCTGATACCTAGTACCATCTCCCTACCAACTCCTACCCATCTCCTACCCATCTCCTACCATGGTGGGAGATGGTAGGGCGATGGAAGGCCGCTGGAGGGGGGTGGGTGCAAGGATGGTGGCAGTTGTTGCTTTTTTGTTCCAAAAGGTGGAGTGGTTTCGATTATTTTTCGTATCTTTGCAGTCGCAATTTTAAAATAGAAACAATGAAAAAAACGATGCAAATGCTTTTTGCAGCGGCAGTTACGTTTGTGCTGGCCAGCTGCGGAAACAGTAACAATTACAAGATTGAGGCTCAGGGCTTCGACGATATGAACGGACAGACGGTCTACTTTATCGACCAAGCTTCCATGGGCAAGATTTCCGACAGTGCCGTGGTCAGCGACGGCCGTTTCACCTTCGCGGGTACCGTCGACACCCCGTGGGTTGGCGCCGTGGCGTTCCTTGGCGGCGAGGGCATATCGTGCGTGGTGGAGCCCGGCACAATCCACATCACGCCCGACAGCCTGTGGGGTACACCCCTCAACGGACAGATGAACAAGTTTATCCAGAAGACCAAGATGGAAGACCTCGCACAGGAGATGAACATGTGGACAGCCCTCTACAACACCCCCGATGCCGAGCAGCGCGCCGAGGCCGAAAAGAAGCTCGACAGCATCTCCGAAATCGGTTCGCAGCGCATGACGGAGGCTCTGCAGGAACTCCACGACAACAATGGCGACAACATCCTCGGAGCCATGGCCCTGCTGGGACTTGCCGAAGGCGGGGATATGACCTTCGGACAACTGGACAGCATCCTGAAGACCGCCACCCCTGTGGTGGCCAACTTCGAACCCCTGAAGGATGTGCTGGAGGAGCTGCGCAAGGCCGATGCCACCTCGGCAGGCCACCCCTACATCGACATCGTCGGCCAATGGCGCTCCGAGAACGGCGAACTCAAGGACGGCAAGCTCAGCGACCTGGCCAACGGCCATCTGACCCTTGTGGACTTCTTCGCCTCGTGGTGCGGCCCCTGCCGCCAGGAGATTGAGAACAACCTCATCGGCCTCTGGAACAAATACAAAGGCCAAGGCCTTGTGCTGGTGGGCCTCAACGTGTGGGAGCGCGGCAACGCCGAGAAGCGCGCCGCCGACCTGCAGAAGGTCATCGCCGACCTCGGCATCAAATATCCTGTCCTCGTCGACAGCACCCACAACGCCACCGACACCTACGGCGTGCAGGGCATCCCGCAGATTCTCCTCATCGGCGCCGACGGCACCATCCTCGCCCGCGACCTCCGCGACAAGGACATCGAGGAAGCCATCAAGAAAGCTTTAGTAAAATGAAGAGGTTTTTGGGTTTAATGAGTTTGATGGGTTTGATGGGCGTTCTGCCCATTAACCCCATCATGCCCATTAACGCCATTAACGCCCAGGACACCAACAACCTCTTCCTCTACGTCGACGGGGCCACGTTCTTCATCGACAACGAGTACTTCGGCGACCGCCTCAGCGGCTACACGCTGCCGGGATTCGTGCTGCAACCCAAGGTGGAATGGAAGTTGCACGACAAGGTAACCCTCAGCGGAGGTCTGCACTGGCTCTACTATTGGGGAGCTCGCGACTATCCTGCCACAACGGCCTATGGAGCCTACCCATTGTATGACAGCATTTCGCGCCCCATGCATATCCTTCCGTGGTTACAAGCCAAAATACAATTCACGCCGCAGATAAGGCTGAAGATGGGTTGTCTGGACAACAGTGGTCACCGTCTGCCCATGCCTCTCTATAACGACGAACGCCAGCTGGTGGGCGACCCCGAGGCCGGTTTCGAACTGGAAGTCAACGGCCGTTGGTTCAATGTGGACATCTGGACCGACTGGCGCGAGTACATTTGGGACCGCAGCCCAGTGCCCGAGCGCTTCACCGCAGGTCTTTCCGGCAGGCTTTATCACTTTATCAATGATTTCTGGTACGTCTATCTGCCCCTGCATTTCGTCGTCCAGCACGAGGGCGGGCAGAACATGTCGGTGAGCCACAACATCAACAACAACTTCAACGCCGCCGCCGGATTGGGCCTCAGCAACAACTATTCCGTCTTCAATTGTTACTTCGACCTGAGTTGCCGCGTGATGTGGTATCACCAAAATGGCAACGCCGACGTGCCCTTCACCCAGGGCTGGGGCATTTACCCCGAACTGCAGATGGAAATCAACGAAAGCTGGCTCCTTCTGGCCAGCTACTGGCACGGCAAGGACTTCGTCCCCCTGCTGGGCAGTTGGCACTTCTCCAACCTCTCGGCCAACACCGCCGGCCTGACCTTCGACCGCACACGCGTGGCCACACTCAGCGTGGGATGGCGATGGAATCCCTTGCCCTCTTGCATCCTCACCTTCCACGGCACCCTCTACCACTACCTGCCCTCCACGGGCACCTTCGCCGACGGCACCACCAAGGAATACGGCCACCGCAACCAGTTCTCCGTCGGAGCCACCGTAATGTTCCGCCCTACTATCAAACTGCACTAAATGTTCCAACTCTACGACATACACGGACCCCTCCACGCCATCCCCGACCCCACCGCCGTCACCGTCGGTGTCTTCGACGGCGTGCATCGCGGCCACCAAGCCCTCATCCACCAACTTTCAACTCTCAACGCTCAACTCTCCCCTCTCGTCGTCACCCTCACCTCCCACCCCTCCTTCGTCCTCGGCCGCCGGCAGAGCGAGTACTGGCTCGACGACCCGGAGGAGCACCTGCGCCTGCTGTTCAATGCCGGCGCGAAGTATGTCGCCGTGCTGCCCTTCACCGCCGAGGTGGCACAGCTGTCGGCCTGCGCGATGGCACGCCTGCTCTTCGGACAGCTGAACATGCGCGCCCTGCTGCTGGGATACGACAGCCGTTTCGGCAGCAAGCAAAACGACGACTTCGACCGCCTGCCGCTTTTGGCCTCCGAGCTGGGATTCTCCCTGCATCGTGGCGAACCCTATCAGGTGGAGGGTTCCCCCATCAGCTCCAGCCGCATCCGCGAGACCCTGGAGCGCGGCGCCGTCGACGAGACCTCGGCCTTGCTGGGACGTTCCTTCGCCGTCGCGGGAGCCGTGCAGCACGGACGTGGCGTGGGCCACACCCTCGGGTTCCCCACCGCCAACATCGACCTCTCCGCCACACGCAAGATGCTCCCGAAAGAAGGCGTCTACGCCGTAAAGCTCTCCACTCATGTCGGCATGGCCAACCTCGGCGCAGCCCCCACCTTCGGCATCGACCAACCCACCCTCGAGGTGCACCTGCTCGACTTCCACGGCGACCTCTACGGCCAGACGGTCAACGTCGAGTTCCTCCACCGCCTGCGCGACATCGAGCATTTCTCCACCCCCGAAGCTTTGCAACAGCAGCTGCAGAAAGACCTTGAACAGACACGCCTATGGTCATAACCCTCTATCAACACAATATCGCTTGGGCGCAGCCCGAAGAGAACCGCCGTCAGGTGGCGGAGGCTTTGGCGTCCGTCCCATCGGGAACCGACATCTTCGTTGTCCCCGAAACCTTCACCACCGGCTTCGGCGACCACATGGCCTCGCTGGCCGAAGTCCCCGACGGGCCCACCCTGCACTGGGCGCAGGAGATGGCTTCGAAACACAACGTGCTCCTCGTCGGCACCTGGATTGTCCGCGAGGGCGACTGCTGTTTCAACCGCTTGCATTGGATCCTCCCCGACGGCACCTATGGCTTTTACGACAAAGCCCATACCTTCCGTCCCAGCGGCGAGCACGACATCATCAGCCGTGGCACCTGCCGCACGGTCTTCGAATACAAAGGCTGGCGCATCAAGCCCGCCGTCTGCTACGACCTCCGTTTCCCCAAGTGGCTCCGCAACGACGGCCTGGCCTACGACCTCCTCCTCGTCTGCGCCAACTGGCCCGCCAGCCGCCGCGAGGCATGGACAACCCTCCTCCGCGCCCGCGCCATCGAGAACCTCAGCTACGTCGTCGGATGCAACCGCACCGGCATCGACGGCGTCGGCGGCGCATACAGCGGCGACAGCGCCATCATCGACTACAAAGGCTTCAACATGCCCGTCGACATCGCCGACAGCTCCCTCTGCCTCACCGCCACCCTCGACCGCCAACGCCTCGACTCCTTCCGCCAGAAATGGCCCTTATACCTTGATTTCGATTAAATGAAGAATATAGAACAGAAACTAGGCTTCGACCGCATCCGCCAGATGGTGGCGGAGCACACCACCAATTCCCTGGCCCGCAAGATGGTCGACGCCATGGACTTCTCCACCGACTACGACACCCTGCGCCACGAACTGCAGCTCACCGAGGAAATGCGGCAGATTGTCCTCATGGAAAGCGAATTCCCCCAGCAGGACTTCATCGACCTCACCCCCATCTTCACCCACCTGCGCGTGGGCAACACCTTCATCCCCCTCGAGGCCCTCTTCGACCTCAAACTCTCCCTGCGCACCATCCGCGAATGCTACTATTTCCTCACCGCCGAGGAACACATCCAATACGAGGCGCTGCGCAACGTGGCCGTCGAGGTGGAACTGGGCTACGGCGGCAAAGCCTCGCAGCTCAACGTCATCAACTCGCTCCTGGGCCAGCTCATCGACGACCACGGCGAGCTCTACGACAACGCCTCCCCCGCCCTGGCCGAGATACGGCGCACCAAGGCCCGCAAGGCCGCCGAGGTCGACGCCCAGGTCAACAGCGCCCTGGCCCGTGCCAAGCGCGAAGGCTGGGCCCCCGAAGGCGCCGAGGTGACCATCCGAGACGGCCGCCCCGTCATCCCCCTCCTCACCACCCACCGCCGCAAGATGCGCGGCCTCATACAGGACGAGAGCGCCAGCCACCAGACGGCCTTCGTCGAGCCCTCCGAGGTGGTGGAGCTGGGCAACGACCTACGCGAACTGGACTTCGACGAGCGCCACGAGATACAACGCATTCTCCTCACCTTCAGCGACCGCCTGCGGCCCCTGCTGCCGCAACTCGAGGAGGCCTACCGCTTCCTGGCCCGCATCGACTTCCTCCGCGCCAAAGCCCGCGTGGCCGTGGAGCTCAACGCCGCCGTGCCCCTGCTCCACCCCGAGCCCCGCATCGAGTGGCTCGACGCACGCCACCCGATACTCTATCTGCAAAAAAAGGACGGAGTGATACCGTTCAGCCTGCAACTGGATTCTCAATCCTCCCGCATCCTCATTATCTCCGGTCCCAACGCCGGCGGCAAGTCCGTGCTGCTCAAAGCCGTGGGCCTGATACAATACATGCTGCAGTGCGGCATGCCCGTACCCCTGCGCCCCACGTCGGAGTGCGGCCTCTTCTCCTCCGTCTTCATCGACATCGGCGACCAGCAGAGCCTCGACAACGACCTCTCCACCTACACCTCGCACCTGCAGAACATGAAGGAGCTCCTGGCCAGCGCCAACGAGAGCACCCTCTTCCTCCTCGACGAGCTGGGCGGCGGCACCGAACCGCGCTCCGGCTGCGCCATCGCCGAGGCCGTCCTCGAAGAGCTGTACGACAAAGGGGCCTTCGGCGTCGTCACCACCCACTATGCCGACCTCAAACTCCTGGCCGACCACATGCCCGGCGTCGTCAACGGAGCCATGCTCTTCGACACCGAACACATGCGCCCCCTCTACCGCCTCAACGTCGGCCACCCCGGTTCCAGCTTCGCCTTCGAGATTGCCGAGAGCATCGGTTTCCCCAAGGCCATCCTCGACCGCGCAGGCGAGAAGGTGGGTCGCGAACAGCTCAACTTCGAACACCAGCTGCAACAGCTGGAGCTGGACAAGAAAGAAATCGAGAAGAAGAAAGAGGAACTGCGTGTGGCCGACGAGTTCCTGAGCGAGGTGACGCAGAAATACCAACGCCTGAGCGACAACCTCCAGGCACGCCGCAACGAAATCATCGGCGGCGCCCGCCGCGAAGCCCAGCAGATACTCGAAGGTGCCAACCGCACCGTCGAGCGCACCATCAGCGACATCATGAGCGCCCACGCCGAGAAGGAAGCCACCCAGCAAGCCCGCGCCCGCCTGGCCGAAGCCACCCGTGAGAATGAAGATGAAATAATTAGGAATGAGAAATTAGGAATTAGGAATAAAGCGGCAGCCAATTCCTCATTACTAATTCCTAATTCCTCATTGGAACAGGCTTTGCCTGTCACCGTGGGCACCATTGTCCGCATCGACGGCGAAGAGACCTTCGGCCAGGTGGTCGAAATCAAGGGAAAGAAAGCCGTCGTGGAGAGCAACTCCATCCGCATGACCATCCCCCTCAGCCGCCTGCAAGGCACCGCCAAGCAGAAGATTCCCACGGCCAAACAGCCGGGCAGCCAGGCGTTCTCCTCCATCTACAGCGACATGAACGAGAAGCGCGCCCACTTCAACCCCACCCTCGACCTCCGCGGCCACCGCGCCGAAGAGGCCTTGGACATGCTCCACAAGTTCATCGACGAAGCCATGCTCCTCTCCGAGAAAGAGGTGCGCATCCTTCACGGCAAAGGCTACGGCATCCTCATGCAGGTCATCCACCAGGAGCTGAAATCCATCCGCGAAGTACGAACCTTCCACCCCGAGAAGGTAGAGCTAGGAGGCGTGGGCGTCACCATCGTCGAACTGCGCTAACGGCAGAATATTCGCCACATGTAACTGACGTTGCGCCAACGGTTGTATTCCCCGGGGCAATAGAGGTGCCCGCCACGCAGGCCCTTCTCGGGGAGGTCTAAGTAGCGCCACACCGACGGGACAAACTGCTGACGGTCGGGATAGATGGCCTGCGGAGCTTGGCGCAGACGTTGCTCGTCGTAGAAGCGACTCCAATCGAGCAAGTGATTCTCTATGTAGTACAATTCTCTGTTGTATTGCTTTTCATAGTCGCCCGCATGGGGACCCACTGCGAACATTATCGCCGCGTTCGACGGCTCGCCGTGCCACACCGACGCCACTTTCCACAGCACGATGCCCTCCTGGTTGCCCATGGGGTACTCCAGCACCAGTTCTTTTCCATGCAGCGAAACACGGCGCACATCCGTCACCCTTCCGTTCACCTCCAACTGTACGACGGCCTGCACATCCTTCTGCCACGAGGCGAGGTGTATGCGGATGGTGTCGCCGAGGGCTATCGGGCCGGGATGCTCCACCCAGGCGTCGACATGCGAGGTGGTTATCGGCATGCGGCCTTGATAAAGGGTGGTGTGTGTGGACTTCTCCCCTGCCCTGACGGTGACGCGATAGACGCCGTCGGGCGCCATCGGCGGGAGGGCGAAGGCATGAAGCCTGGCGGGTGCAAAGCGCTGGCGGCGGGTCACGCTGTCGGCCACAGGCCAAAGACCGGTATTGTTAATGTAAGTGCTGTAGGCAAAGCCTGGGAAGCGATGCTCGAACTCGGCGGAATCTATGGAATGCTCGGCATCGGATGAAAGCATGGTGTGGTTGAACCGATGGACAGCGGGCGGCAGCAGACGCGCCACCGAGAGCTCGGCGTCGACCGCGGGCGTGGACTTCATTCCGCCCTTCATATAGTCCCAATAGCCATAGGAAAACCAGAGGCTGTCGCACGTGGCGCTGTCGAGGTAGAGGCCACATCCCTCCCCGTCGAAATTGCCATTCCCTTCCTCGTCCTCCTGCGGCTCCTCTTCGTCCAAATCATCCTCATCCAAGTCATCCTCATCATCATCCAAGTCATCCTCGAAGCGGGCGGTGTCGAGCTCAAAATGCCAGAGGTACGAAGGATAGGCTTGTGAGGATCGGGCGAGGTCCACCCCTTTGTAGGGGGCGTAGAGCGTGTAGCAGTACTCTTTGCCCGAATGGGGGACCTCGAAGGCGAAGCAGCCATTGGGGTCGGTGCGCGTGGTGGCGACGGTATGGCCTTCATATTGCAGGTGGACTTCGAAACCTTGGATAGGCTTGCCGGTGCGGCTGTCCATCACCACACCGCGCCCCACCTTGTCGGCCATCAGGTAGCGGTCGCTGAAGACCACCTCCTGCGCCTCGTAGCTGCGAAAGAGGCTGTCCGCCGAGGCCCACAGCAGGTAGCGCCCCGTGGACATGGGCGGCAGATAGACGTAGGCCTCGTGGAAGAGCAGGTCGGGATGTTGCGTCACCGCCATCGTCCACTCCTTGAGCACCTTCGGATGCTCTCGCGCCACGGAATCCATCGGCGTCAGCCGCAGGAAGACCCTGTCCGTCCTGCGGTGCCAGAGGGTGGCCAACGCCCACTCGCCGGCGGTGAAGGGGACGATGTAGGGGCGGTGGTCGTCTTTCAAGCGCACATCGCCCGTCAGCACCCTGGAGCGCAGCACAGCGGCATGCTGCGCCGCAACGCTGGCAGGCCAAAATTGCTCGATGGTGTCGCACCAATGGAGGATGTCCCGGTATCGGTACCACTGGCTGTACTTCTCGGCTTCTACCAAGGCTTTTTTGGCCATGCGCAGGTAGTATTCCGCCAGCAGCAACGAGGTGTCGCCGCGATGGCTATGGAGGTGCAACTCGTATTCATCCGACGACCATCCGTCGCGCTCGGCCATCTGAAGGTCGAACCACAGGCTGCCGTTGGGCCTGCCTTCATAGCTGCGCCGCAGCGAATCCTCGGCCTGGTGGTCGCGCCCGGCGGCGAGCTCGAAGAGGCGCCGCTGCTCCGCCGTGGGCAGCACACCCAGCTGCACCATGGCCACGCTGTCCTTGGAGCCGAAGATGTCGCGTCCGCTGCGCGGAACCAAGGGCTCCACCCTGGCGGCAGTCCGCCGCCGCAATGGCTTGCCCATCAGCGAGCAACAAACATCGGGGTCGCCGGTGTCGTCGCGCATAAAACGCGCGTCGGCATAGGAAGCCACGTGGAACGGCAGCGTGTCGCTCCCGTTGCCGGAGGACCACACGGCCTGAACCAGGCCCATCAACTGGAGCCATCCGGTGTTGCCCGTGCGACGGCTGCAGGCGGAGAGCGTATAGGTGGTGTCGCCACGCTGGCCGGCACCGTAGTAGAGGCAACGGTAGTGGTCGACGGTCAGCGACGTGTCGCCGCGCTCGAAGCGGCGGACGAGGCTCCTATAGCGGTACTCGCCGAACCAGCGGTGCGTCTCCTTGTCGATGCGCTCGTAGTTGGGCGGCACGGGCGCGGGGTTCTCCTGCGCCTGCAAAGCGGTAGCAACCAGCACCAACAATACCCAAAAAACATATCGTTTCATATCCTAATTCCCAATTCCTGATTCACAATTCCTAATTTCATACTGAGTGGAGAGGTCGAACGTATTGTTGCTGTAGAGTTCGTCCCAGTACCAGTCCAGCCGCGTGCGCCCCACGTCGGCACTCGCGGTCCACGAAGAGAACTCGCCCTGCCACATCGACAGGAACTTCATCTGCACCACACCCCGGTGCCGCAACGGAAGGGCAAGCACCGTATCGTTGTCGTTGAACTCCAACCGCCTAACATCCAACACCTTGCCATTCACCTCCACCTGGCACATCACCGTCACCCCGCGGTAGCAGCTGCCCACCTTCACCCGCAGCGTGTCGCCCACGGCCAGGTGCCGCCCGCCGACGATGTCGGCATAGAACGGGCCGCTGCCAAGGCGGTAGCCGGGAGTATAATAGTGGTAAAAGAACCTATCGACGGAATCCGCATCTCCCTCCGGCAGAGGCATCTGCAGGGCGATGCGGTACGACCCGGGCGCCAGCCGCGACAGGTCGACGCTTGCCGTGTCGCCCAGCGCCATCGCGATGTCGTAGGAGTCAGCGAGGGTGAAAGCGGGCAGTTCGGACAGCGAATGGCGGTTCAGGGTGTCCATCAGCAGGTACGGAAAACGCCGGGCGAACTCGGCACTGTCAATCGAATGGTGGATACCCTTCGCCCATATCGGTGTGGAAATGAAGGTGCTCATGCGCCAGGGCTGCGGGTCGGCAATGCGCATCACATCGACATGCACCGTCGTCCGGAACGGCTCGTTGCCACGACTCGCCACCGTGAAGCGGAAGCGGTCGTCCTCCGATGGAACAGTCTGTATATCAAGCGAGTTTGGGTAATAATACGAAGCATTGTCGGAAGTATCGGGCCGCACGACGGAAATCGTATCGTCTTGGTTCAAAATCATGTGAAAATAATTCCCCTTGGGCATCAACGCCATTGCCTCGCCAACGCCCAAGTCGTTGGGTTTGAAGCGCACCGAGGCCACCTTCCGGCCATCCTTGTCCACCAACCGGCCCTCGGGCGAGAAGCCCCGGGCAACTATGCGCAGCGTGTCGCCGAAGAACCAATAGCGCCCGAAGGCATCCCCTTGGTAGATAATGCCCATGACCTGCGTGCCCGACTCAACGACATATTCCTTCCACGGCACCAGGCCCTCAAGCCGGTAGGCCCCCGTCGAGTCCGTCCGAACCGTCCTCACCCACGTACTGTCCTCGTAGTCGGTCACCTTCACTTCGACGCCCGGGATGGGTTTGCCGCTGACGGCATCGAGCATAAACCCCTCGGTGCCAATCTGGAAGAAATTCTCGTCGCAATTGAACACCATCACAGTGTCGGACCGGAAAACCACAATCTCATCCAGCCAAGGGCCGCCCTTCTGCAGCGAGGCCCGCAGAAGGTAGCGCCCCGGCGCCGCAGGCGGCAGGTAGAGGTACTCCGTACCCTTGCCGCCGGCAATCTTCCACTCCACGGGCTCACCCTTGCCGTCCTCGCGCTCCATGCGTATCCACAGCGGATCCTCCGTGTTGCGCGCAATGCCCATCAGCGTCCACGTGCTGGCCGGATTGGCCCCCTCGCGCGGACAGAAACGTACCTCCCTGCGTTGCGATTCACCAACGCAAGACACTAACAACAAGAACAATAGAGCAAAAGCATACTTCATTTTACCGTATTTTTTATGTTTGCAAATATACATTTTTTTCTCATTCGTGCAAAATCATTCATATATAATATAACAGGTTTTTTTCAAAAAGTTTACACCGACCATACAATTTAACATTTTTTAAGAAACAAAAACTTGCCGTAAAACAATAAAAAACACAAAATCATAATCAATTGATTTCCAAACATTTGTAAAACAGAACTACCAAACACATAACTATCTAATAATCAGTATTGAAGAGGTATCATCTTCTTCCCATCTTCTTACCTCGTTCTTACCCGCCTCTTACCCTCCTCTTCTTGGGAAGAACATGATAGGGAGTTGGAGGGTCGGGGAAAGGATTTTTTTTCATATCGCGTGCGGATTACTATTTTTTTCGTATCTTTGCAGCATGATTGGAAACGAACTGAAACCGCGTATCGGCCTGTTTGGCAGGAGGAATGTGGGCAAGAGCTCCTTGGTCAACTACCTGACGGGCCAGCAGATAGCCATCGTCAGCGACACTGCCGGGACTACCACCGACCCCGTGCGCAAGAGCATGGAAATCGGTGGCATAGGCCCTGTGGTGCTTGTCGACACCGCCGGCATCGACGACGAGGGAGCCCTCGGGGCCCAGCGCGTGGAGAAGAGCATGGCAGCGTTGGCCGAGGTGGACCTGGCGTTACTGCTCTACACAGAGTGGGGCGAGCCCGAGGAGAAGGTGGCGCGCTGGTGCACCGGGCACGGCACGCCGCTGCTGAAAATCAGGAGTAAGACGGATATTCCGTCATCTCCGGAACTAATGGAAAATCCGGATTTCCAGCTGACTACCACCGACCCGTCGCTGCGCGAGGGCCTCATCGAGGCCATCCGCCGGGCGATGCCGGAGAGCGCCTACCGCAGCCGTAGCCTGCTGGGAGACATTGTGAACCAGGGCGATACCGTGGTGCTGGTGACGCCCATCGACAGTTCGGCCCCCGAAGGGAGGATGATTCTGCCGCAGGTGCAGGTGCTGCGCGACCTGATGGACCTGCATGCCCGCGCCTACTTCTGCCAGCCCGCAGAGTTGGAGGGGACCCTGGCCTCGCTGCGCGAAGAGCCTCGCCTGGTGGTCACCGACAGCCAGGCGTTCAAACAGGTGGCGGACACGGTGCCCGAGGAGGTGCCGCTGACGAGCTTCAGCGTGGTGCTGGCACGCCAGAAGGGCATGTTCGAGGAGTACCTGCGTGGCACACAGACCATTGGCCGCCTGAAGGACGGCGACCGGGTGCTGCTGCTGGAGAGTTGCACACACAATGTGACCTGCGAGGACATCGGACGTGTGAAACTGCCTGCCGCCCTGCGCAAAAAAACGGGGAAGAAGCTGGAGTTCGACATCCTGGCCGGAAACACACCGTTCTCCGCCCTCCACTCTCCGCTCTCCGCTTACGCGCTGGTGATACAGTGCGGCGGATGCGTCATCACGAAGCAGCAGGTGCGCGCGCGACTGATGCCAGCATTGGAGGCGGGTGTCCCAGTGAGCAACTACGGCCTGGCCCTGGCCTGGTGCAACGGCATCTTCGAACGCGCCACGAGAGAATTGAGAAATTGAAAATTGAAATTAAATCCATAAACCTTAAACTTTAATATGAACCACAAGAAATTCGTTATTCTGGTGAACCGCGAGGCCGGTTCGGGCGGCAAGGAGATTGCCGAACGGCTGGGAGCGCTGCTGAACGTGAACGTATACAGCAAAGCCGCTATCGACGGACTGATCAAACACTTCAACCTCAGCGAAGAGGAGATTGAGCACATACGCTCGCGCAAGCAGAGCTGGTGGGACGAGGTGTGCCAGTTCCACCGCCAGTTTGCCGCCGCCAGCGACCCGCTGGCCGTGGACCGCGAGGTGACGCCGATGCAACTGTACCACACCGAGGCCAAGCTGCTGAAGGAGCTGGCGGCCGAGGAGAGCTGCATCATCGTGGGCCGCGCCGGCTTCCACATCTTCAAGGATACCCCCGAGGCGCTGAAAATCTTCATCATTGCAGACCGCAAGAACCGCGTGGAGCGCATCGGCAACAAGCTGCAGATGAGCGCCAAAGAGGCCGAAAAGACCATTGACGAAATCGACAAGCAGCGCGAGAACTTCACCATGACCTTCGCAGGTGTGTCGCGCTACGACGCCCGCAACTACGACATGGTGTTCAACATCTCGCACGTCGGCGCCGACATGATTGTCAACTCGATAGCCTCGTATATCAACGAAAACTTCAAAAACTGACACGCCATGGTCGACACCAACAAGAAACCGAATCTGAGCATCATCGTGGCCATAGCGCAGAACGGTGCCATCGGCAAGGACAACGACCTGCTGTGGCACCTCAGCGACGACCTGAAGCGTTTCAAGAAGCTCACCACCGGCCACCCTGTGGTGATGGGTCGCAAGACATGGGAGAGCCTGCCTAAGCGCCCCCTGCCGGGAAGACAGAACATCGTGATGACCAACAACCCCGACTACGAGGCCGCGGGGGCGACGGTGGTGCACAGCGTCAACGGCCTGTTCAAGGCCCTGAAGGACTGCGAGGGCGAGGCGTTCGTCATGGGTGGCGCCGCCATCTACGAGGCGTTGCTGCCGTTTGCCAACCGGCTGTATATCACCCGCGTGTACCGCGACTACGAGGCCGATGTCTACTTTCCGACCATCGACATGTCGGAGTTCACGCTGGTGAAACTGGGCGAGCCGATGTACGATGAAGAGAGCGGCCTGGACTACGCCTACGAGGAGTACGACAGGAAGATGAAGCATTAGTTTCAGTTAAGATAATGAACGTTACGATAATCAATATCGGTGACGAGCTGCTGATTGGGCAGGTCGTCAACACAAATGCCTCGACGATGGCACGTATACTCACCGAGGCGGGAATGGAAGTGGGGAAAACGGTCGTCGTGGGAGATAGCCGCGACGACATCTGGCAGGCGGTAGATGCCGCCATGCACTCGTCGGACACCGTGCTGGTGACCGGCGGACTGGGTCCTACGAAGGACGATATAACGAAGAAACTGCTGTGCGAATACTTCGGCTCCGAACTGGTGGAGAGCGAGGTGGCGCTGGAGAATGTAAAGCGGTTGTTCGCCGTGCGAGGCTTCGAGCTGACGCCCGTCAACCGCGCCCAGGCCCTGGTGCCGAAATGCTGCGAGGTGTTGAACAACGACGTGGGCACGGCGCCGTGCATGTGGTTCGAGCGAGAAGGCAAAGTGCTGGTGTCGTTGCCCGGAGTGCCGCACGAGATGGAGTGGCTCATGGCGAACCGCGTGATTCCCAAGCTGCAGGAGACCTTCAAGATGGAGACCATCATCAACAAGAACATATTGACGCAGGGCATCGGCGAGTCGTTTCTGTCGGACCTGATTGAGCCGTGGGAGCTGGCGTTGCCGGAGTGCATACGGCTGGCCTACCTGCCCGTGGCGGGGATGACCAAGCTGCGCCTGACCGCCCGTGGGACGCAGGCCGCCAGCCTACGAACGGCCATCGACAAAGCGGTTGAAGGCCTCTACAAGATTGCCGGCCAATACATCGTGGGCGAAGACTGCGAGACCCTGGCCGAGCTGGTGCACAAGACCCTCACGGAGCGCGGCCTGACCTTGGCCACCGCCGAGAGCTGCACGGGTGGCACCATTGCCAGCCAGCTGACAGCACAGGCCGGTGCCTCGGCCTATTTCAAGGGCGGCGTGGTGGCTTACAGCAACGAGGTGAAGGAGTGCGCCCTCGGCGTGCAGCACAGCACTCTGGAGGCCCACGGCGCCGTGAGCGAGGAGACGGCGAGGGAGATGGCCGAAGGGGTGCGCAAGCGCCTCGGTGCCGACCTGGCCATTGCCACCACCGGCATCGCCGGCCCCGACGGGGGCACCAAGGAGAAGCCCGTGGGCACGGTGTGGATTGCCGTAGCCGACGCAACACATACGGAGGCCCAGCTGCTGAGCTTCCCCGGCCGTCGCCGCCAGCAGAACATCGACCGCACGGTCAACCAAGCGTTCTCCATGTTGATGAAACTAGTAGTTAAGTAGACAGTAGTTAAGTAGTTAAGACAAATGCCCAAAGGACTCATAACCATCTTGATGCTCGTGGTGAGCAATGTTTTCATGACCTTCGCCTGGTACGGCAACCTGAAGCTGCAGCAGATGAACATCATAAAGGACTGGCCGCTGATAGCCATCATCGCGCTGTCGTGGGGCATGGCCTTCTTCGAGTATTCGTTCATGATACCGGCCAACCGAATAGGCAGCCAGATTACCGGCGGCCCCTTCTCGCTGATGCAGCTGAAGGTGATACAGGAGTGTGTGTCGCTGCTGGTCTTCACGGTCATCGTCGCCACCGTGTTCAAGGGCGAGCCCATCCGCTGGAACCACCTGGTGAGCTTCGGATGCATCGTGCTGGCGGTGTTCTTCGCGTTCATGAAAACAAAATAGCACCGTGCGATGAGCCACACTCTTTTGACACAGATGATTGTCAGGTCTGTCCTGAACAAACTGGACAGTCGCAACCGGCAGCAGCCGCAGCTAAAGGATTATGACAAGACCACTGTGTTCAAGGCCCGCGGCGGCGCCTGGATCATGATTGTTCTCAGTTGCCTCATCATAGCGATGATGCTGTATTGGCTGATTTTCAGCGACCCTGACTTTTGGTTGTATGTAGTGTGCATATTCGGCATTGTTATTTTCATATTTATCCTACGCAAGAGTATCTCAATGCTCAAGGCACAGATTATTGTGGGGCCGGAGAAGCTGGTGCTGGACGGCGCCATCGATTACACAAAGAAAAGAAAAAAGAGGTACTGGATGACCCAGGGCATGGAGACAAGCGACCTGGTGGTGGAGTTACCGTGGAACAGCATCTCCCTTCTGGCAACCGATTTTCCCACACTGGTAGTCAAGAACTACGCTGGAGAATGTTTCTTGATGGAGCTCGGTTACTTCGACATGAAGGTGACACGGGAAATCAGCAAATACCACAAAATAGAAGAAACTGTATTATGAAAAAGATATGGATTTTTGTGTTGCCGCTGCTGTTGGCGGCCTGTAGTTCAAAGCTCGAAATGGTGGAACTGACCGACTGGCAGTTTGAATACAACGGCAAGTGGTATCCGGCGACGGTGCCGGGATTCATCCACACCGACCTGATGGCCAACGGCCTTATCCCCGACCCCTACTACGGCACCAACGAGGACTCGGTGCAATGGATAGCGAACAGAGAGTGGAAGTACCGCACTGTATTGAGCAAGGAGGAGTTATCCAGGATGGTGAGGAATGAGATACCTCCCAACGACACTATTTGGCTCACTTTCGAGGGGTTGGCCGGACGCGCTGAGATCCTTGTCCAGTGCTATTTAGGCTCTTCCGCAGCCGCTATTGGAGATTTTGTTGACAATATGTTTGTCGAACATACTGTCCCCATCGAGATATGGGGCAAGTTTGACAGCATAGTCATCCAATTATTTTTCCAGTACCCTTACGATTCGGACTCGCTGCGCGAAGCGAACTACGGCATCACGCTCCCCGAACGGCGCGCCTTCACGCGCATAGCGCCCTACCAGCAGGGCTGGGACTGGGGTCCCAAGCTGCAAACCTGCGGCATCTGGAAGAGAGTATACATCACCAACAGAAAACCGGATAATCCGGAAAATCCGGGAATTCCGGAGAAACCGGAAAAAACGGAAAAGCCGGAACACCCTGTAACTCTGCGGCAGGAGCAAGACTCTATCGGCCAAAGCTTCACATTCTACCGTGACGGCAAGCCCATCTTCATCAAGGGCGCCAACTGGATACCCATACACTCGTTCCCCGTGCTGGACAGCGCCAACCGCGCCCGCTGCCGCCACCTGCTCTGCTCCGCCAAGGAGGCCGGCTTCAACATGATACGCATCTGGGGCGGCGGCATCTACGAGCACGACTACTTCTACGACCTCTGCGACTCCCTTGGCCTCATGGTCTGGCAGGACTTCGTCTTCGCCGGCACCCCCTACCCTGACAACGAGAAGATGCTGAACAGTATCGACCGCGAGGCACGGCAACAGGTGGCCCGCCTATCGAAGCACCCTTGCATCGTCCTTTGGTGCGGCAACAACGAGGTGAAGAACGGCTGGGAAGACTGGGGCTGGCAGGGCCAGTTCAACTGGACACCCGAGCAGCGCACCCGCCTGGAGAAGGCCATGGACACCATTTTCGGGTACACTAGTACAACTAGCAATACCAGTTCCACCAGCATCCTCGCCAAGGCTGTCCGCGACTGCGACCCGCTGCAGCGCCCCTACATCACCACCTCGCCGCTCTACGGTTGGGGCCACCCCGAGTGCGTCACCCACGGCGACAGCCACTACTGGGGCGTATGGTGGGGCGAACTGCCCTTCGAGGTATACCGCGAAAAGACCGGCCGCTTCATGAGCGAGTACGGCTTCCAGAGCTACCCCATGATGAGCACCATCCGCCAGTTCTGCCCCGAAGACCAGCTCAGCATCGACTCCCCCACCCTCCGCAACCACCAGAAGCACGGCCGTGGCCGCGAGATTATCGACAAAGCCATGCGTCAATATTACGGCTTCGACAGCAAAAGTTTAAGCCTCACAAACTATGCTTACGTCAGTCAGTTGCTACAAGCCTGGGGTGTCGGCTATGGCATCCTCCAGCACCTCCTGCAGCAGCCCCACTGCATGGGCACCCTCTACTGGCAGCTCAACGACTGCTGGCCCGTGGCCTCGTGGAGCAGCATCGACTACTATGGCAATTGGAAGGCCCTGCACTACCGTGCACAGGCCCTCTTTGCAAACGATGCCAATCTCGAGAAATGGAGTCAGTACTACACCGTCTACCCCAAGGACCGCACCTATCCCGAGGCCAAGTACAACATCAGCCAGTCGTGGCAGAGCGACGGCAAGCTGGTGGTGACAATCAAAGCCCTCACCGACCTCTACGACGTCTACATCGACACCGACCCTCACATCAACGGCCACTTCTCACGCAACTTCGTCGACCTGCGCGAAGGCCAGACGCTGCGCACAGTCTTCCACCCCGTTGACCCCAAAGCCGACGTAAAAAAAGTCAAAATAAAGATAAAAAACCTGAACGAAATCTACCGCTACAACGGCAAGTAAATCACCTTCTTGGTCTCGAAGAATTCCTCTTCGAACCACTCGCTGATGTCCCACGTCTTCACCTTGTGGCGGAAGGTGAAGAGCTCGTTGGTGAGGTCTCCGCCCTTGAGGTACAGGATGCCGTTGCGCAGCTTGTTGTACTGCGTCTTGGAAATCTTGCCCTTCACCCACGGAACAAACTCGCCCAGCGTGGTGACAGCACGCGAGACAACGAAGTCATACTCCCCGTCCAACTGCTCGGCGCGTATCTGCATCGCCTTGCTGTTGGTCAAACCCAGACGGCCGATTACATCATTCACCACCTTGATTTTCTTCCCGATGGAGTCAATCAGCGTAAAACGGGCATCGGGGAACATGATGGCCAGCGGCACCCCTGGAAAACCGCCGCCGGTGCCCACATCGAGCACCTCGGTCATGGAGGCGAACTCCATCACCTTGGCGATGGCCAGCGAGTGAAGCACATGATGCTCATAGAAGTGTTCCATGTCCTTGCGCGAAATAACGTTGATCTGCGAATTCCACTCCTCGTACAATGGCAACAGAGCGGCCAGTTGTTCACGCTGCCGCTCTGTCAAGTTCGGGAAATATTTCAGAATGATATCCATTAGAGATATGCTTTCAGGTGTTTGCTCTTGCTGCTGGTCTTCAGGCGCTTGATGCCCTTCTCCTTGATCTGTCGCACACGCTCGCGGGTGAGGTTGAACTTCATTGCAATTTCATCCAGACTCAGCGGATGAGGCAACCCAATGCCGAAATACATCTTGATGACCTCGCGCTCATACTCCGTCAGCGTCGAGAGCGAACGCTCAATCTCCTGCGACAGGCTCTCCTGCATCAGTTTGCTGTCGGTCGGGGGAGTGTCCTCGTTGGGCAGCACGTCGACGAAGTTCACATCCTCGTCGCTGGCCAACGGGGCGTCAATGCTCACATGGCGTCCGCTGATGCCCATGATGGCCTTAATCTTGTCTTCGGGAATATCCAGCAGCTCGGCCAGCTCCTCCTCTGAAGGCGGACGTTCCAGCTGCTGCTCCAGTTTGGAAATCTCTTTTTTCAGTTTGTTCAAAGCACCCAACTGATTGCTCGGCAGTCGCACAATGCGGCTGTTCTCGGCAATGGCCTGCAGGATGCTCTGGCGAATCCACCACACGGC